>NZ_JARXXJ010000009.1:0-88368 GCF_029893935.1 Breznakia sp. PFB1-19 | reverse complement strand
TTTCGATTTTTTGTCAACACATTGAGCAAATAAAAAAGAAGGGTCAGATATTTCCAACTCTTCTATGTTTTACAATCCTTAACTTAATGACATTGGTTAATGCTTCCTTTTTTTGTGAAAGTTGTTGCAAAAATGCAAGATTTCTTTATAATTGAATTGTTCTATAAAGAAACACGAGAAGTTTAGTGTTACTAAACAGAGAGGAGTTATCTATGGATATTGGATTGAAATTAAAAGAACTACGAACCCAGAATGGGTTAACTTTAGATGAATTGAGCGCCCGTAGTGAACTTTCCAAGGGATTTTTAAGTCAGTTGGAACGTAATCTTACATCACCATCCATCGTAACTCTTCAAGATATTTTAGAAGCACTAGGAACAAACTTGTCAGAGTTCTTCAATGAAGAAGAAAGTCAAAGTGTTTTTCGTGAAGAGGATTATTACGTTAGTGAAAAGGATGGTATTACCACGACTTTTGTTGTGCCTAATGCACAGAAAAATGATATGGAACCAATTCTTTTGACACTCGATGCGAAAAGTAGATCGCAGAGTATTAATCCACATGAAGGAGAAGAATTTGGGTATGTTATCAAAGGAAATGTTACGCTAGTTAATGGGGATAAAAGCGACGAACTTAAACAAGGAGAAACCTTTTATTTGAATGGAAAACATATTCACTATCTTGTGAATGATTCCAACAATGAGGCAACAATTATTTGGGTTATGAGCCCACCAAATTTTTAAAAGGAGAACATTATGAACAAGATTATTCAGTTTAAAAATATCGTAAAAAGCTTTGATGACCAAGTCATCTTAAAAGGAATTACGTTAGATATTTATGAAAATGAATTCGTAACTTTACTTGGACCATCTGGTTGTGGGAAAACCACATTATTACGAATTTTGGGAGGATTTTTAGAAGCTGATTCTGGTGAAGTGATTTTTGATAATGAAAATATTGCAGATTTACCACCATATAAAAGAGAGTTAAATACAGTATTTCAAAAGTATGCATTATTTCCACATATGAATGTATTTGATAATATTGCATTTGGTTTGAAAATTAAAAAGATGAGTGATGATGTCATTCGTCAAAAAGTTACACGTATGTTGAAATTAGTAAACTTGGAAGGGTATGAAGATCGCAAAATTGATCAACTTTCTGGTGGACAACAACAACGTATTGCAATTGCACGTGCACTTGTAAATGAACCAAAAGTACTGTTACTTGATGAACCACTAGGAGCACTGGATTTAAAACTTAGAAAAGAGATGCAACTGGAATTAAAAAAGATTCAACAAGAAGTTGGAATCACATTTATTTATGTAACACATGACCAAGAAGAAGCACTAACAATGTCCGATAAAATCGTGGTTATGCGTGAAGGAGAAATTGAACAAGTAGGTACGCCTGTAGATATTTACAATGAACCAGTAAACGAGTATGTTGCAAACTTCATCGGAGAAAGTAATGTCATCGATGGTGTAATGAAAGAAGATTACCTTGTCTCTTTTGATGATAAAGATTACACATGTGTCGATCATGGATTTAAAGAGAATGAAGAAGTAGATATCGTGATTCGTCCTGAAGATATTGAAATTGTTGGGCGCGGACGCGGGGTTCTGAATGGGAAAGTAAAATCGATGCTGTTTAAAGGAGTACACAATGAAATTATTGTGGAAACAGCACGTGGGAGTCATGTCGAAGTAACTATGACCATCTATAATAAAGAACCAATTTTCAATGAAGATGCTGGAGAATACATTAGTGCCAACAACTTCTATGTCGATGTACAAGATTTCGATGAATTGACAGATGATGATATTATCGCTCGTGCAGATGCACAAGCTTGGGATGCTGAAACTGAAGAATATGTTGGATTTTCCAATGTGACATATGAAGAGTTAGTAGGTGAAGATACATACCCAGTTACTTTCTCAACAAGTAAAGGAACAAGTATTACCATTCAAATGATCGGGGTAAAGCAACGCTATATTCAAGATGAGAAAAAACGTATTGGGATTGCGGCTTTTGATTTCTTTAAAACACTTGATGAAATTGAAGAATCACAAGCTCTTGATACAGACTTAAAGACTTGGGCAGATGCAGTAAGTTGGGATTTAGATACAGATGAAGCAATTGAAGTGCGTAATGTTGATTACGATTTTGAAATTGAAGACTTAAAACCAGGAAAATACAAAGTATCATTCTCGACAGTTGGACGTGAGTTCAAAATTCATACGACGAAATCAAGTGAAGTCGATAAAAACGTTGGGTTATCATTTGGTCCAGAAGATATCCATGTAATGGAAAAAATGGGGTTCTAAGATGAACAACTATAGACGACTTATCCAACCATACGTGCTTTGGATTAGCATCTTTCTAGTGTTGCCAATGATATTGATTGTACTTTATGCATTTACAACAGGAGGAAACGATGTACTAACTTTCCATTTTACTTTGGACAACTTTGCACGATTCTTTAATGATAATGTGTTTATTGGAGTTTTGATTGACTCGTTTCGAATTGCTTTAATTACAACGATTCTTTGTATTATTATTGGATATCCTGCAGCTTATTTTATTAGTAAGATGCAGGTAAAAAGCAATGCATTCTTTATTCTTTTAATTACTTTACCGATGTGGATTAACATGTTAGTTCGTACATATGCATGGGTTGGTATTTTAAGTGATAATGGAGTTATCAATAATATCCTATCATTCTTTGGTTTGGGACCACTGCATATGATTCATACAGAATTTGCGATTGTGCTTGGAATGGTGTATAACTTCTTACCATTTATGATATTGCAAATTCATGCATCACTATCAAAAATGGATCCATCTTTAGTTGAAGCAAGTAGTGATTTAGGAGCAAGTAAATTGGAAACGTTTAAACGTATTATTTTCCCACTTTCATTGCCTGGAGTGATTAGTGGAATTACGTTAGTATTCTTACCAGCAACAAGTTCGTTTTTTATTCAACGTCTACTTGGAGGAGGAACGATCTTAGTTGGTAACTTGATTGAAAACTATTTCGTGACAACAGGTGACTGGAACTTTGGTAGTGCGATTAGTTTAATTATGGCTGTAATTATTATGCTTTCGATGTACTTCACCAATAAATTGGATAAAGAAAGAGGTGAAGACTAATGAAAAAGAAATATGGTTCAAAAGTATTTTTAGGATTGTTGATGGTGTTTTTCTACCTACCAATCTTATATATGATGGTCTTCTCATTTAACGGAAGCAAGTCTTTATCAAAATTTACAGGTTTCTCATTACGTTGGTACGAACAAATGTTTGCCAATAAATCAATGATTGAAGCGATCTATTATACGGTTGTAATTGCCATACTCGCGACAATTATTTCAACAGTGGTTGGAACACTTGCAAGTATTGGTTTATCGAAATCAAAGAAAGTATTAAAAACTTATGTTGAGCAAATTAACAATTTGCCAATTATGAACCCAGAAATTGTAACTGCAATTGGGTTGATGTTATTTTTCACCACAATGAAAATTGAAAAGGGTTTTATAACATTATTACTTGCACACATTGCTTTTTGTATTCCATATGTCATGTTAAGTGTGAGTCCAAGACTACGACGTTTGGATCCAAACTTAGCCAATGCAGCAATGGATTTAGGAGCTACACCAAGTTATGCCTTACGTAAAGTAATTATTCCGCAATTGATGCCAGGTATTGTAGCTGGTGCATTAATTGCCTTTACGATGAGTTTTGATGATTTTATCATTTCGTATTTTGTATCAGGAAATGGAATTAAAAATATTTCGATTCTTGTATATACAATGAGTAAACGAATCAATCCATCGATTAATGCGTTATCCACAATTATTGTTGTGATTATCACAATTGTCTTAATTGTGGTGAACTTAATGAGTATGAAAAAAACAAAGACCAACAAAACTGGTCAACGAATTGGACTTGCAGTTGTTGCTGCATGTGTAGGGCTTACCATCTTTGGTCTACAAAAACTTAGAAGTAATACGGGTGGAGATTTTGATCCAATTGAAACATACGGCTGTGATACGTTAAATGTATTTAATGCTGGAGAATATATTGGTGAAGATACGATTGCCAAATTTGAAAAGAAATACAATGTACATGTAAATTATTCACTGTTTGCATCAAATGAAGAGATGTACACAAAACTGTTAAGTGGTGAATCATACGATGTACTTGTTCCTAGTGATTATATGATTGAACAACTGATGCAAGAAGATCGCTTACAGAAAATCAATTTAGATCACATTAAAAATTATGATGCATTAAGTCCAATGGTAACCGGTCTTGATTACGATCCGAAAAATGAATACAGTATTCCATATTTCTGGGGTAGTGTAGGAATTATGTACAACAAAAATAAAGTTTCACAAGAAGACTTAGAAACTGAAGGATTTGGAATATTACAAAATCCAAAATACAAAGGACGTATCTTTGTTTATGATAGTGAACGTGATTCATTTATGATGGCATTAAAACATCTTGGATATTCGATGAATACGAGTAATTTAGATGAGATTAATGAGGCCTATGAATGGTTACGTGATATTCGAGCAAATGATCCAGTATTTGTTACTGACGAAGTTATTGATGGAATGATCAATGGTGAAAAAGATATTGCAGTTGTATACAGTGGTGATGCAACCTACATTCAAATGGAAAATCCAAACATGGCATATTATGAGCCATTAGAAGGTACAAATATTTGGAGTGATGCAATGGTAATTCCAAAAAACAGTGCATGTCCATTACTAGCAGAAGCATATATTGATTTCAATTTAGATGAAACAATTGCTTATGAAAACTCAGAATATATTGGATATACATCAAGTGTACAAAGTGTTATTGATGATTTAATCGCTGGTGAATTCAAAGATTTACCAAGTTATCTACCACGTAGTGGTTATGATAAAGATGAAATCTTTAAATACAATCCAAAGATTCGAAAAGTGATTTCCGAATTGTGGGTTAAAGTAAAAGCAAAATAGTAAAAAGCGTGAGTTAGAAATAGCTCATGCTTTTTATGATGACAAAGTGGTTTGGTTTTGTTATACTATCAAAAGAGAGGTGGTGTTGTAATGTACGTAAACAAATAGATCAATGAAAAATACAACGTTCATGTCTATTGTCCCTTCAACAAAGAAAGGGAGGTTTACTTATGCAAAACACACTACAAGTTAAAAACGTTACACTTAGCGATATAAGTGGAAAAGTGATGGTTGAAGATTTAAGTTTCATCATCAATCAAAAAGATAAAATGGCAATTATTGGCGAAGAGGGAAATGGAAAAAGTACCTTATTGAAAGCCATCTACAATCCTATGTGGATTGAACAATATGCAAAACTATCAGGAACAATCGACATGCAGTTTTCACTCGTGGCATATCTAGCACAAAAACTAGAGACGAAGTGGAATGCATGTTTTTTATATGAATACTTATTGAGGGACGAAATAGACGAAGAATGTGATTACAATCGATACCAGAGGTATGAAGAAATTTGTGCTTCTATCCACATCGATAACGAACTGTTGTATAAAGATCAAAAAATGAGTTCTCTAAGTGGAGGAGAACGTGTAAAAATGCAAATTGTGAAGATGTTGTATCATCAACCAGATTTGCTTTTGATGGATGAGCCAACCAATGATATCGATTTAGAAACAATTGAATGGTTAACTACATTTATTAAGGAAAGTGATGCAACCATTGTGTTTATTTCACATGATATCGAACTTATTGATGCGTGTGCTGATGTGATTTTACATCTTGAGCAACGAAATAAACGCAATAAACCTGTTTGGTCATTGCACTATGAAAACTATCATAGTTATGCTAAAAATCGTAATGAAAAATATAAAGAAGATGTTCGTATTATGCAAAAAGAAAAACGTGTCCACAAAGCAAAGATGGATCACATGAATGATTTAAAAAATAAAGTAACGCATGCACACAATAGTGTATCTAGACAAAATCCAGCAATGGGACGTTTATTAAAAAAGAAGATGCGTGTGGTTAAAGGTATTGAAAGACGCATGAGTGAAGAAGATTTCTCAATGGATACGTATGAAGAATCGATTCATTTGAAATTAGCGGATACTGGATATCCTGCAGGTAAAGAAATTTTTCACTTTGAACAGGATGTGTATATTCAGAATCGTCTACTTGTACAAGATGCAAATCTTGAAATGTATGGAAAAGATAAAGTAGCACTTATTGGAAATAATGGTACGGGTAAAAGTGTCATGCTAAAAGCAATCTATGCTATGATGCAAGAAAAAGAGTTGGATGTTATTTATATGCCACAAAACTATGAAGAACTACTTGATTATCAAGTAAGCACAATTGACTTTATGCTGGAAAAAACGACTTTATTACTTGCTGATGTACAAACTCTTCTTGGTTCGATTCACTTATCGGTACGTGAAATGAGTGAACCGATTGGTTCACTTAGTGAAGGGCAAAAAGCAAAAGTTTGTTTAGCATATGTAATTGCAAAAAATCCGAAAGTACTGATAATGGATGAACCAACGCGAAACATATCTCCATTGAGTAAACCCGTACTAATTGAATTGTTAGAGAATTATAAAGGTGCACTTTTATTAACGACACATGATCGTTTCGTGTTAGATTCCTTAAATCTAAGTATATACAAAATAGAAAATCAAAAATTGTATAAATTGTAATTCATCAAATTCCATTTGATTTGTCACACGTTTTTGTTTCCTCGTGTATAATATAAGTATAGAAGCTATGTTATACGAAAAGGAAGTGATACCATCAAACACAATATTTCAGTAGAAATAGGCGTAGATATGAGTGGTGTTTCAAAACAAACAAAGAAACTGTATCTGAAGAAAAATCGGATCATTATCTCATTGGAACTAAATAAATTGGCAAGCCAAAAAATGATTCAAGATGTAAGTCAAAGCATACTGCATAAGACTGCAGTTCATAACATAGCTAGAGCATTTACGCGACACGATTTGGACTATGTTTCATTTTGTGTGGATTCAACAAAAGATATTACATATTTGATTCATTAAATTATTGGCAAAAGAAAAGCACTTCATCATTTTGAAGTGCTTTTGCCTTATCTAAACATCCAACCAAAGAAGAATTGGAAAATCATCAAATAAAAGAATACTTGGAAGATTAATACAATAATTCTTGATAGACCACTTTGACGTGGTTGATTGCTACGTTGATAGTAGTATTGTTGTCTGCCATAGCTATTTCTTTGTTGTTGCTGTTGTGCTTGCGCTCTAAAAATTTGCTCAAAGAAATCATTCATATCTGCAAACTGTGCACCTTGTTGTGAACGTCCATAGTATTGTTGATATGCCTGTTGCTGTTGTTGATATTGACCAGCATTATGTCCATAACGATCGTATGCAGCTTTCTTATCCGCATCACTAAGGTTTTCGTATGCTTCATTTACTTCTTTAAATTTCGCTTCTGCATCCGCTGCTTTGTTTACATCGGGATGATACATTTTTGCTTTTTTTCGATATGCTTTTTTAATTTCATCTGGAGTTGCAGTTTTACTGACTCCAAGTACTTCGTAATAATCTCTTTTCATTGTGCACATCATAAACCGAAACGAAGAAAAATACAAGTGTTGAAATAACTTTCAGTATTTGTTCACATTTTGCTATAATAAAAACGGAAAAGGGGAATCGATTATGAACGAACAAATGAATCAAGTGTTACGAACACCATCCAATTACTTGCAAGGAGTAAATATAACATTAGATTTATCCAATGTGTTGGAACTTAGTGAGGATGCAAAAATCTTAATTATTGTTGATACGTATACGATGAAAGATTATCGCCAGCGAATTGAAAAATCACTAGATACTGCGCAAATGTTTGAGTTTGTCGTATTTGAAGGTTTATTAACGATGGAACGTTTAGAAGCGATTGTTAAAGAACATGAAGAATTAGATTACGATATGGTTCTTGGTTTTGGTGGAGGAACGATTATGGATGTTGCAAAAGCGGTATCTACGTTGCTTCAAACTACGGTTGTCTTAGTTCCAAGTATTGCTTCAACGGATGGACCATGCTCTCGACTATCCGCAATCTATCATGAAGATGGTGGCTTCTCACACTATATGGTGCGCGAACAATCACCAGAATATGTCATCGTGGATTTATATATATTATCATTAGCACCCGTACGCACATTTATTGCTGGAATTGGTGATGCACTATCTACGTATGTAGAAGCTAATGCATGCTATTTATCCATGTCAGTAAATGATGCAGGAGGTCTAGATACATTCTCTTCATTAATGATTGCACGAAGTTGCAAGGAAATCATCTTTGAAGATGCAGTTGATGCAGTAAGAAGTTTGCAAGAAAAAATGATTACACCATCATTCAAACGAATGATTGAAGCGAATATATATTTAAGTGGAATTGGTTTTGAAAGTGGTGGATTATCTATTGCACATGCACTGCATAATGGATTAACAAAACTTAGAAGTGAGCGTCGACTTATGCATGGAGAAGTAATTGCATACACAACACTTGTTCAACTAGCTACTGAAAACAGTCATGAATTTACACAATATAGAGATCTATGTTTACAACTTGATTTACCAACGAAACTTGCTGATTTTGGTTTAACTTTAGATGAAAAGGTAAAAACAACCATTGAACAAACATGTTTCTTTGAAGGTAGCAGTATGTATCATGTACCTTATGAAATCAGTCCTGAGATCGTATTTCAAGCAATGGAATTTGTAGAGAAGAGAATTTGATCTTCTCTTTTTTGTTGACTAGATATAAAGTGAACTGTATAATTGTATCAAGACGTTAATACAAAGAGGGGACATTATGATAGAAGTAAAAAACTTAACAAAAACTTATGGAAGTTTTAAAGCAGCAGAAGATGTAAATCTAGTTGCTAAAGATGGATGTATTACTATCCTGTTAGGGCCAAATGGTGCTGGGAAAAGTACAACGATTAAAAGTATTGCCAATTTATTAAAATTTGATGGAGAAATTGATATTTGCGGATATCCAAATAGTACAGTTGAAGCTAAACAAGCGTTTGGTTATATTCCAGATACACCAGTACTTTATGATTTACTAACAATTGATGAACATGTGGATTTCATCGGTAGTGCATACAAAGTAGAAAACTATCGTGAAGTTGCAGATCATTATATTACATTATTTGATTTAGAAGAGAAAAGAAAAAAAGTCGCAAAAGAATTAAGTAAAGGGATGCGTCAAAAATTAAGTATGTTATTAGCGCTTGTGATTCAACCCAAAGCATTACTTGTAGATGAGCCAATGGTTGGACTTGACCCTGCTAGTATTGAAGAAACACTTGATTTATTTGTAAAACTAAAAGATGAAGGATGTTCGATTTTAATTAGTACACACATTATTGATATTATCGAGAACATTTGGGATGAAGCATATATCATGGATCACGGACGTATTGTAAAAACTGCAAGTCGTAGTCATATGAATGGAGAAAGTCTAAAAGATTTATTCTTTAAATATACAAGTGTTGAGGTAAAGAGTGATGAAATCCTTGATTAAACTATCTCTATTGAAAATGCGCGGACAAGTTAGAGCATTGTTTTCTAAACCAACCAGTGCAATAGCAACGATATTTATGGTGCTATTGTATGGTGCAATTATTGTTGGAAACTTTATGAATTCTTCAAGTGAAGATGTCATTGGCATGTCCATTGATATTCATATAGGAGTACTAGTATCTCTAGGAATGAGTGCATTAATGGTAATTATGCAACTTATGAATAAAAACAAAGCGATGCTGATGGGTGAAGATGCATTCTATTTGCTAGGTGGCCCATTTAGTCGTCGACAAGTCCAATCATTTGTTGTTGGTTATACGTATGTACAATCAATTTATATGTCGCTACTTTCACTATTTATGGTGATTTCACTTGTTGGATCAACAAGTATGCTTGTGATTTTATGTATTTTTCTAGCAAACTATTTTATTTATGTGTTCTTTTTAGGACTCACAGATTATTTGTATGTTGTAGGAATTGTATTTCCAAAACTAGCAAATGTTGCTAAATATGTGGGATATGCAATTTTAATTACATTGTTTGCGGTTGCAGGATACTTTGTATTTGAAACCGGTTTTGATTTACAAACTGCTTTATTGAAGTTTGCACAAACCGATGCGTTTTATTTTATTCCTGTATTTGGTTGGGCAAAAATGTTTGTCAGTGGTGCAGTTGATGGAAACACATTATATACACTGCTTGGATTAGGTTTACTTGTTGTAAGTTCAATTGTAATCTTTATCTTATTTAGAAACTTTCCATATGATTACCATGAAAAAGCAATAGAAGATTCATTTGCCTTAAGTAATAAAATGAAAGCCGCAAAAAGTGGAAACACGGATGCAATGAGAGACACATCAAAGTTAAAAAGTTATAACAGTAAGTTTAAACTTGGAGCTTGGGCGATTTCAAGTAAACTCATTCTTGAAATGCGAAAACGTAAGCAACTTGTTTCGATACAGGAATTAATTACGCTTGCACTTTTTGCAGGTATGTCGATAATTTTAGAATTTGGTATCGTATGGTTTAGTGGGATGCTCGTATACTGGGTAGTTATTAGCTCACAAACAGCAAACTTCAAAGAAGAGTTTCAAAACTATATGATTTATTTAATCCCTGATTCACCATTGAAAAAGATGTTAGCAATTGTCGGACCAACGATTTTGAAAAATATCGTTGTTGTGGCATTAGCGATTACAGTTGTTGGTGTAATTGGTCAAGAAAAAATCTATGATATTGGTTATGCGATCATGATGGTTGTTGGATACTTATTTGTGTGTATTAGTGCAAATATTCTGACATTGCGTTTATTTAAAAGTACAGCAAATCGTACCTTTGTCTTATTGATGCAAATGTTGATTGTTATTCTTTGCATTATTCCAAGTATTGCCTTATCTGTTTGGTTGTTATTTACTTTAACCTTACAAGAAGGTCAAATCTTACAATTATTCTCAATCGTATCTATTTTTGCAAATATTGTGGTAGCAGGAATTATTATCTTCTTGTGTCGCAATATGCTAAATGGACGCGAACTTCAAAGCGAATAATAAAATATCCATGTGAATGTCATTCACATGGATTGTTTTTTATAATTGACTAGCTTTATGAAAGAAAATATAACCAATGATAAACATGATCACCAAGACGATGATTCCACCGCCAACAAATCCAGTGATTTGGGCAAATAGACCCATCATAAAGGTTCCTAAAAATGATGCACCTTTACCGCAAATATCATAGATTCCAAAGAATTCACCACTCTTTTCTTTTGGTATGATTTTGGCAAAGTAGCTACGTGATAGTGCTTGGATGGCTCCTTGGAACATACCCACACATACGGCAAGTACCCAGAACTCCCATTGTTTATCTAGTTGTAAAGCAAAGATTGCAATACCTGTATATGCAAGAATGCAAAGTTTGATTAACTTTGTACTTTCTTGACTCTTCGATAACTTTCCAAAAAGCAAGGCAAAAGGAAAGGCAACAAGTTGAGTGACAAGCAATGCTAGAAGTAAACCTTGTGAGTCTAAACCAAGTGCACTTCCATATGCAGTCGCCATTTCAATAATTGTGTATACACCATCAATATAGAAAAAGAAAGCAATTAAGAAAAAGAGTACTTTACGATTGGCTTTCAAATCTTTCAATGCAAAGCCTAAACGTTGAAAACTTGCTCGAATTGGATGTGCTTGCTTTTCGATATAGTGCGTTTGTTTGTAATTCTTTAGTAGTGGAATTGAATTTGCTAGCCACCACAATGCATTAATCATAAAGGCGATCATCATTGCAGTTCCTAAAGATAAACCAAAGGATGTGTTAAATAAGACAAAGATTAACGAAATAATAAATGGAATACAACTTCCAATATATCCCCAGGCATATCCGTGACTTGATACTTCATCCATTCTTTCTTCCGTAGTAATATCTGCCAACATTGAATCATAGAAAATTAAACTAGCAGCATATCCAACTTTTGCAATCACAAAGATACAAAGGAAAATCTTCCATGAACTTGTAAGTGATAAACTTGCACAACCAAGGACACCAACCCCCAAGGCAATCATAAAGACAGGTTTGCGATAGCCTTTCGTGTCTGATATCGTTCCTAAAATTGGTCCAATAAAGGCAACGATTAATGTAGATATACTTGCTGCATATCCCCAATATGCTAGATAATCAACTTCTGAGATATGTGCTTCAGTCGCAAGAAAGTTAAAGTAAATTGGAATGATCGTTGAGACAAGCATGATAAAAGCGGAGTTACCAACATCATATAAAATCCAATACTTTTCAAGTTTTGTCAGTTTTTGTTTCATTATATTTTCCCTCGTCTTTTTTCTTTAGTATAAGTGAGGAAGGCGAATATTACAAATTGAATAAAAGCTTTATGCTATAATAAATGTACGATGAAACTAGATGAAAAGAAA
Source organism: Breznakia sp. PFB1-19 (assembly GCF_029893935.1). Taxonomy (NCBI): domain Bacteria; kingdom Bacillati; phylum Bacillota; class Erysipelotrichia; order Erysipelotrichales; family Erysipelotrichaceae; genus Breznakia; species Breznakia sp. PFB1-19. Next base: position 75,858 of record NZ_JARXXJ010000009.1, on the reverse strand, counting down.
AAAGCAAAAGAAAAGGCAATCCTAAATCATGTTTATAGTGATGCAAACTATGAAATCATTCCTAGTGAACGACCTGATTTTACACTAAAAGCAAAAAACAAAGATGAAGTTTTTGGTGTAGAAATAACGGAGTTATATTTGTCGGAAAATCATGCAAAAGCAATGAATCTAAAAAGTCAAAATGCTGAGATGATTTCACCAAGTTATGAGCGATATAAACAAAAATTGCTTGAAGTCATTGCGGATAAAAATCAAAAGAGTATGCAATACAGTAAAGATGTTGCATATTTAGAGTTAGTCATTGATGATTGTGAAAAACAATTTATTAATGCTGATAAGGATTTCTTTACACTATTAAAGGAAAATGAAGAAATGCATCAAGTAATTGCAGCATCCAACTTCAAACGTGTTTTTGTATTAAGTAAATATAAAAATGCACCGATTGTGATTGCACTTGAAGCGTAAAATAGTAGAGGTAAAAATATGTTAGATAAAGTAAGAGAAATTGAAATGTTATATATGCAAAGCCAAAAACGTTATGATGAAATGGAATTGCATCCAAAAATTATGCAGTTTTATTTAAAAGAACAACCTGTTAGTGATATAGAATACCATGATGTATTGGATTTGATGGGATTTACATTCCCTGCAGATTTAGCAGAGTTTTATCATTATAAAAATGGTAGTGGAACTTTAGAAGTCATTGTGACAAGTAAAGAAAGAAGATATCGTATTTTATCATTAGCTGCAATGATTGAATTAAAAATGTATTTCCAAAACAAGATAGAACCAAGTAAAAGTACAAGTGGATATGATCGTATTGAAGATCCAACATGGATTGCATTTGCAGCAAGTGAAGATGGTTCCTTTCTTTTGTTAGATACGCAAAATCAAGTGATTTTAGAATATCAATTTGGTACGCAAGTATGTGTAACTAAAGTTGCTGATTCTTTTACACAATTGTTGACATCAACGATTGAGAAATTAAAGGAAATTGTATGATTGTAATTGTTTCACCAGCAAAAACGATGCAAGTACATAGGGAAGTGAGTCGTACTTCACTTCCTTTTGCTTCTTATACAACAAGACTTGCTAGACAACTTGCATCCTATTCACAAGAGCAGTTGAAAGATTTGATGCACATAAGTGATACAATCGCTAAAGAGACAAAAGATAAGTTTCATGCGTTTGAAAAAGATAATAAAGGAAGTTATGCAATTGAAGCGTATCAAGGTTTGCAGTTTCAACAACTTACCAATCATCAAGATAAAAAGGCATTTGCAAATACTCATATTCGAATCGTATCCGCATTATATGGATTATTGAAACCATATGATGTGATTGTACCGTATCGTTTAGAGATGCAATGTAAACTTGCCATAGATGATGCAAACAATTTATATACATATTGGAAAGATACACTTTCAAAAGAAATGGCATCTTTGTTGGATAAGCAAGAAAATCCAATTATCATAGATCTAGCAAGTAAAGAATATAGTAAAGTGTTTGCTAAAGAGCTTAAAGAGAAAATGATAACCATTGATTTTGTAGAAGTTGATAAGGATAAGCAAAAACGCAATTCAGCAACAGTGAAGAAATTACGTGGACAAATGTTGGAATATATTTTGCAACATCAAATCTTTTCTCCTGAGGAATTGAAAGAATTCAGTTATGATGGCTTTGTATATGCAAAGCAAGCATCAAATGAAAAACAATACACATTCCATAAAGTGTTATAATACAAAACAAAATATATGCATGCTATAATTATCTTGGGAAAGATAAGGAAGGTGTTTTATTATGGAAAGAAGTAAAAATAGTTTTTTCTGGCTAATGTTAGTATTAGGAATATTTTGTATTATTGGTTCAATTGCAGCGATTACAAACCCAGGAATAACATTGATTACACTGGTAGTAGTTATTGCAGCAGTTGCATTTGTCAGAGGAATTGAAGCAATCATCTTGTATTTTGATATCAAGAGCTATGGTGATTTTAAACCGGTTATGATGCTTGTTGTCGGAATTCTAGAAATTGTGCTTGGTGTATTATTCTTAAGCGATATCGCTAGTGGAGTAGCTACACTTGGAGTCATGGTTGCATTCTGGTTAATCTTTGATTCAATTTTCAGATTAACAAATGCGGGCTATTACAAAAATGTAATGCCAGGTATGTATATACTCATGATTATTTTGAATATTATTTCACTAGTAGTTGGAGTGATGTTGTTATTTGAACCACTTGTCTCAGCAATGACCATTCCAGTATTACTATCTGTGAGTTTTGCTGTGTTTGGTATTCAAAGTATCGTAATTGCCTTTACTAGTAGAAATGCGTAATTTATGGGAACCTTTCAAGGTTCCTTTTTTGAACTTTGTCTGAAACTTTGTGAATATCAAGGGTAGTTTCTTTTACTATACTTTAATCCTTGGTATAATGAACGTAATATTGAGGTATCTTATGAATGAAGAACAAATAAAAACTGAAAAACAACGTGCGTTTATTATCAAGATGGCATATATTGCAATTATTATAGGTTTGATTATTTTCGCATTTCGCTATGTATTATCTTGGGTTTTACCATTTGTGCTTGGATTATTGGTCGCTGCCATTGTCCAAAAACCAGTTCGTTATCTAGCAAAGAAAATCAAACTACCTTCAAAGATAATTACCATTCTCTTTGTGGTATTATTTTATGTATTTATCGGTGGGGCAATTTTACTGATTGGTATTCAGTTGGGTAGTTCATTAACGGAATTATTCCGTTCGTTTCCTGATTACTATGCTTCGACAATTCAACCAGCAATCGATACACTATTTAACTCGATTTATGAGTTGGTTAGTGGAATTAGTCCTGATATTGCAAGTAATGTGGAAGATCTCAACAATCAAGTAATCACTGTTCTAAAAGATGCAATTCCTACGGTTTCAAAACAAGGGATTGATATAGCAACAAGCTTTGTGATGTTTGTGCCTGGATTCTTGATTGGATTGTTGATGATGATTATTTCATCGTTCTTTATTGCGATTGATTTTGATCGTATGGCAGAATTCTTTATGTTGCAATTCAATGACAATCAAAAAGTAGTGGTTCGCAAAGTGAAAAGTTTTGCTGTAGGAACACTTGCAAAGATTATTAAATCATATGCGATGATTATGTCGATTACATTTATTGAAGTAGCTATAGGATTATCTATACTTGGCGTAGACAATGCAATTGGACTTGCTTTCTTTATTGCAATCTTTGATATATTACCGGTACTCGGTACTGGTGGAATTATGATTCCTTGGACCTTAATCACCTTGATTAATGGAAATGTGGAATTGGCAATTGGATTGTTTATCGTATATGTAGTTGTGACAATTATACGTAATATCATTGAACCAAAGATTGTTGGTGTACAAGTAAATGCCAACCCAGTATTGATGTTGCTAGCCATTTTCTTAGGAGCAAGAATTTTAGGATTTACTGGAATTATTAGTTTACCGATACTTGTAATTGTTATTAAGAATTTAAATGAAGAAGGTGTCATTCACCTATATAAAAATCTACCAGCTAAAGAATAAGAAAAAAAGCACGTCCTGAGATGTGCTTTTATAATAATGGAATGTTATTTTTCTTACAAACTTCAATGATTTCATCTGACCAAAGACTTGCTTGTACTTCTCCAACGTGTGCCTTACGTAGAAAATACATACATAATCTTGATTGACCAATTCCACCACCAATGGTTAATGGATAATCGTGATTCATAATCGCTTGATGATATGGTAATTTAAGTCGTGCTTCGGCATCGGCTTTTTTTAATTGTTCATCAAGTTTTTTATCATTTACACGAATTCCCATACTTGATAATTCAAGTGACATTTCAAGTACTGGATACCAAACAAGAATATCTCCGTTGAGTGTCCAATCATCATAATCTGGTGCACGTCCATCGTGTTTCTTTCCAGAACGTAAGGTATCACCAATCCCCATTAAGAAGACAGCTCCATATGCCTTAACAATACGATCTTCACGTTCTTTTGGACTTAGATCAGGATACATATCTTCAAGTTCTTGACTTGAAATAAAATGAATTTTTTCTGGTAAAATCGGGTCTCCAATTTGTGGGTATTGACGAATGACCATATATTCAATTTCTAGTAAGATATCATAGATTTTACGAACTGTTGTTTGTAAATAATCTAAAGTTCTTTGCTTTGGTGTGATAATTACTTCCCAGTCCCACTGGTCAACGTAAATTGAATGATAGTTGTCCAGTTCTTCATCACGACGAATCGCATTCATATCTGTATACAATCCTTCATTTTTTCTTAAGCCATAACGTTTAAGTGCATCACGTTTCCACTTTGCAAGTGAGTGAACAATTTCAATGCTGCGATCGTTAACATCTGGTGCCACAAAATCAATTGGGCGTTCCACCCCGTTTAAATCATCGTTAAGTCCGCTATCTGCTTGTACAAAAAGTGGTGCACTAACTCTTGTTAGATGAAGTGCTTCACCTAAACGACGTTCAAACATATCTTTAACAAATTTAATTGCGATTTCCGTTTCCAACAAACTTAATGTAGGTTTGTATCCATCTGGAATAAATGTTTTCCCCATATACATAACTCCTTACTTATATGTAGATAAGTATAACATAAAGCCTTCAAAAATAAACATAATTCAAGCATAACAATAGGTATTTGTTGATAGTTGGACTACAATTATAGTAAGGGAGGGATGTACTTTGAACTCAAAATTTGAAATTCAAACAAACGAGTTATTGCATATGTTGAATACACATCCATTAATTATCGATGTGCGACAACCATCAGAATTTGCACATGGGCATATCCCAGGTGCAATTAATGTTCCACTAGATAAAGTGGATCAACTTCAATTAGATGATGAAGCAATACTTGTGTGTCAAACAGGAAGACAATCGTTTGTGGCGAAATTGATATTGGATGAAAAGGGATATCGGACAAAACGTGTAATCGATGGAATGTTACAGTGGGATGGACCATTGGAATAATAGTTTATTTGATTTGTTGTATAAGATGATGTATTTGTAGACATAGAATGGAGGAACGAGTATGAAAATCGTAGTAGATAAAGATGCAATCAAACGCATGGAAAATGAAGTCCCTATGAATCAAGACTTCTTGTTACATTTAGATGATGGACAAGGAATTGATTTCCATGAACATGTTTCATGTGGATTAACTTTACATTTTCGTCTGTTATCTGTAGCAAATCATACAAAGTATCCAGAATATGAAATTCAAGCAGAATCCAACATTGGACCAATTTATCTAAAAGACTATTCGTCAATGTATTTAGATACAGAAAACACGATACGCTTAGGAAGTTATGGTGAATATCAACTGATTGGAATCTATAGCGGAAATATTGATGCAAATCTTAGTGTTAGTCGATATGATTAACGCTTTTCTTTTCTAAATAGATATGATACTATCTATTTAGATATTTATCGAAATAGGTGGAGGAATTATGAATGCAATAAGAATTGAACATATTCGAAAAGTGTTTTCAGAGCATAAAGTTGCAGTCGATGATATCAGTCTGCAAATAGAAGAAGGTCAGATCTTTGGTTTTCTTGGACCTAATGGGGCTGGTAAGACAACAATGGTTAAGTTATTGGTTGGAATGTTAGAGCCAAGTGGTGGAAGTTCCAGTGTTATGAATATAGATTCAACAAAAGATAGTGTATCGATACATGCAACTAGTGGAGTATTAACTGAACATGCGATGATGTATGATCATCTCACAGCGATGGACAATTTGGTATTCTTTGGTGAGGTTTTTGGACTTGAGAAAGAAGAAAGTATCGCAAGAGGAACGAAGTTGCTTGAAGAGTTGGATTTGCTAGATGCAAAAGATCAGAAACTTGGTACATATTCTACAGGGATGCGACAACGTCTATCACTAGCTCGAGCACTTATTCATAAACCGCGTGTGTTATTTCTTGATGAACCAACAAGTGGTTTAGATCCAGAAAGTGCACTTCGTGTAAATCAACTTATTATGAAACTTGCTAAGCAAGGGGTTACTATTTTTCTGTGTACACACCAACTTCGGTATGCACAAGAAATATGTACAAGTTATGGATTGATTGATCATGGAAAATTACTTGCAAGTGGTACACTAGAAGACTTACGCAAACAAATTTATGATGGGTATACGGTGCGAATGAAAACTTCAGTTATGCCTACCCATGTTGATTATGTTGAAGTTGAAGATGGTCAAATTGAATTTAAATTAGATAGTGAAGATCGTATTGCTGATATTATTCGTGATATTGTGCAACGTAATGGAAATATTACGCATGTATCAAGTCGTAAAATGTCATTGGAAGAAATCTATTTTGCCCTAATGAAACAAGGAGGTATGCAAGATGAATCGTAAAATGAAAGCGATCATTCGTAAAGATATACGTTCAATTATCGATAATAAACGTTATTTATGGACATTATTGTTGTTACCGATATTTCTGGGTGTGATTTTTCCAAGCATCTTTGTCGTACTTGTAAAACTTGCACCGACGGACATGAATGATATGGATGCACTGATTCGCTTACTTCCACAGAATTTAAGTGAAGCTGAGATCTTAGATGCACTATTGGATATGATCTTAAATCAAACAATTCCAATTTTCTTTATGTTAATCCCGATTATGTGTGCTTCTGTTATGGCAGCGAGTTCCTTTGTTGGAGAGAAAGAAAAACGCACATTGGAAACATTGTTATATTCACCACTGTCTTTGCGTGATATTTTTAAAGCAAAGGTGTTAGCTTCAACGATTATGAGTTTGGTAATTACCTTTGCGACTTTTGGACTGATGGTGGTTATACTCAATATTGAATTACAACTCATCGATCAAAGTACTTTTATTCCAGGGTTTACATGGCTATGGGTGATGTGTTTGCTGGTTCCTGCAGTGACGTTAATGTCAATCGTGTTCATTGTCAAAGGTTCTGCGAAAAGTAAAACAATGGAAGAAGCACAACAAAGAGCAAGTTTTCTAGTTATGCCAATCGTGTTGATATTTATTAGTCAGTTTACAGGATTGTTGATGATTCAACCAATGTATATACTTATAGCTGGTGCAGTATTACTTGTTATTAGCTATGTGTTATTGCAAAAAGCAACTGCTGCTTTTACATATGAAAAACTTATACAATAGTCTTGTCATCAAGGCTATTTTTTTACGGTTTACCTCAATGGCTTTTTTATGTAATAGCAAGTATAATATAACTAATTAATGGGAGGAAGATTATGAGTGCCTATACAAAGAAAGCAAAGGATGTCTTGCAAGATTTGCAAAGTGATCCTAGCAATGGATTATCAACACAAGAAGTAGAAAAACGATTATCTGCTTATGGATATAACAAACTACATGAAAGTAAGAAAAAAACATTAGTACAGCGTTTTATTGAGCAGTTCAAAGATGTAATGATTATTATTTTATTAATTGCTGCTGCAATTAGTTTTGTTGTTGCATTTGAAGAAAAAAGTGCATCTGCATTTTTTGAACCATTACTGATTTTATTTATCGTAGTGTTGAATGCAATTGTAGGTGTATATCAAGAAAATAAAGCAGAGAAATCACTTGAAGCATTGCAAAAGATGACGACTCCACAATCAAGAGTAATTCGTGACGGGAAAGAACAAATCATACAAACGAGTGATTTGGTTCCTGGTGATATTGTAAAACTTGAAGCAGGGGATTTTATTCCTGCGGATTGTCGTCTAGTTGAAGCAAATGCATTAAAAAGTGATGAATCGATATTAACTGGAGAAAGTGTTCCAGTTGATAAAAAAGCGGATGCAATCATTGCGGAAAATGAACCACTTGGTGACCGTGTAAATATGGTGTATTCAGGATGTGTACTGACAAATGGTACAGCTATTGCAGTAGTTACAGAAACTGGAATGCAAACAGAAATGGGTAAAATTGCTGGATTGTTGGATGGTAATGATGATCAAAAAACACCACTTCAAGAACGTCTTGCAAAATTAGGTACATACTTAGGGATCGTTGCCCTGATTATTTGTGCAATTATCTTTGTGATGGGTATCATGGACGGTATGCCAATTCTAGAAATCTTTATGACGGCGGTCAGTTTAGCTGTTTCAGCCATTCCAGAAGGATTGCCAGTCATTGTGACTGTGGTCTTATCCATTGGGGTTGGTCGTATGGCACAACGCCATGCGGTGGTCAAACGATTACCAGCGGTAGAGACACTGGGTAGTACATCGATTATTTGTTCCGACAAAACGGGAACACTAACACAAAATAAAATGACCTTGTTGAAAGCTTATGTTGATGGTGGAGAAATCGAAGATATTAGTGATCATAACGATGCAAAAGTAAAAGATTTACTTACGTATGCGATTTTATGTAGCGATGCAAGCATTTATGTAGATGCCAATCAAAACGAAGTAAGTGTTGGTGATCCAACGGAAACAAGTATTATTGCAGCAGGTCGAAAGAACCAAATTCTACAAGAAAACCTTGCGACTGAATATCCAAGACTTGCAGAATTACCGTTTGATAGTGATCGTAAAATGATGTCGACCATTAATGAAATTGATGGGAAACATGTGGTCATTGTCAAAGGTGCTTACGATGAAATGAATCTGCATATGATTCATGGTGATTTAGGAAAAGCTGCAGAAGTCGTTGAATCTATGAGTAAAGAGGCACTGCGTGTTATCGCGGTTGCTTATAAAGTGATTGACACCATTCCTGATGAACTGACTAGTGAATCATTAGAAAACGAACTGACCTTCATGGGTGTCGTTGGTATGATTGATCCACCACGTGAAGAAGTAAAGGAAAGTGTTGCAACTTGTATCAAAGCAGGGATTAAGCCAATTATGATTACCGGTGACCATGTGTTAACTGCAACGGTGATCGCTAAACAATTGGGCATTTTCCATGATGGTGACCTTGCCATTAGTGGACAAGAGTTAGCGAAAATGGATGATGCAGAACTAAGTGAAAAGTTAGAAAAAATCTCAGTTTATGCACGCGTTTCACCAGAAGACAAAATTCGTATTGTCAAAGCATGGCAGGCAAAAGATAAAGTTGTGTCGATGACGGGTGATGGTGTGAATGATGCACCATCTTTGAAAGCTGCTGACATTGGTTGTGCAATGGGAATTACTGGAACAGATGTCGCAAAAAGTGCAGCTGACTTAATCCTAATGGATGATAACTTTGCAACGATAGTTGATGCGGTGCGTGAAGGTCGAGGGATCTATAACAACATTCGTCGTGTGGTTGGATATTTGCTTGGAACTAACATTGGTGAAATCGCTGTTGTATTCTTTGCGATGCTTCTATGGCGGAAAACTCCACTATTGTCTATGCAATTGTTGTGGATAAACTTAGTAACTGACTCACTTCCTGCGATTGCCTTAGGTATGGAACCAATTCATAAAGGCGTGATGCATGAAAAGCCACGTCCTAAGAAGGAAGGTATCTTCGCCAATGGACTTGGTGTGCAAGTTGTTTTGCAAGGGATTATGTTTGGGTTGCTTTCACTGATTGCCTTCAAAATTGGAATGGATGACGGTGGTTTGAAAGATGGCCGGACGATGGCGTTTATCGTTCTTGGTTTATCTCAAGTTCACCATTCGTTTAGTATGCGTTCGCATAAAAGTCTATTTAAAATTGGACCATTTACAAATAAGAGTTTGAATAAAGCAGCAGCAGTATCCATCGCGTTGATGCTTATCGTAATTTTCATTCAACCGATTACGACAATCTTTGGCTTGGATCATTTATCCATCCATTTATATGCCATGGCCTGGATCTTAAGTATTACCCCAGTTATTGTCTTGGAAATTGCCAAAGCTTTAGGTCTAGCAAAATAATCAAAATACTATAAAGAAGCATAAGTAGCAAATACTTGTGCTTTTTTGATGAAACTTGATATCCATCAATTTTTATCTATAAGTGATCTTCTATACTAGGAGTAGATAAAGGAAGTGGTATAGATGAAACGATATATACTAAAACACAGAAATCAAATAACAATCTTTACATTGGTTGTCATAGTTGTTGCCTTTGTGCTTCACTACGCTTTTCACCAAACGCAACAAAGTGAAATCTTATTACTGGTTGCATCCATTGTTGGGGGTATACCTATTTGGATGCAAGCATTGGAAGCGTTGCGTCTTAAAATCATTAGCATTGATTTACTAGTAAGTATTGCAATCATTGGTGCGTTGACCATTCAAAACTATGAGGAATCTGCCATTGTCGCATTCTTGTTTTTGTTTGGACTTTCCTTAGAACAAAGAACATTGGCAAAAACTCGATTGGCAATTCAAGAGCTTGTTTCTATGGCACCCAAACGAGCGTTACGAGTTGGAGTTGATGATGTTGTAGAAGAAGTTGATGTTGATGATTTGCAGTTTGGGGATGTACTGCTTGTAAAAACGGGGGGTCAAATTCCGGTGGATGGTTTGGTCATTGCCGGTGAAGGTTATAGTAATGAAGCAACCATTACTGGAGAGTCACTGCCTGTGTTTAAACAAAAAGATGACCCAGTGTATGCAGGAACAATCCTAGAAAATGGAACTTTGCGTATTTATGCCCAAAAGGTTGGAGAAGATACTACTTTTGGTAAAATAATCGAGCTTGTCGAAGAAGCACAAGATGCCAAATCTCAAGCGGAGCGGTTTATTGATCGATTTTCTAAATACTATACGCCGGTTGTTTTATTACTCGCTTTGGTTGTTTGGTGGGTTTCGCAAAGTGTGGAACTAGCTATTACAATTTTGGTTTTGGGTTGTCCAGGAGCGTTGGTGATTGGTGTCCCCGTATCCAATGTGTCTGGTTTAGGAAATGGAGCGAAACACGGTGTGCTCTTAAAAGGAAGTAGTGTCATCCAAAGTTTTAGCAAAGTTGATACAATGGTATTTGATAAAACTGGGACACTGACTGTGGGTAACCCTGAAGTGGTACATGTAATCAGTTATACAAAAAAACAAGATCAAGCATTGCAATATCTGGTGAGCGTTGAAAGGGAATCTCAGCATCCACTAGCTAAAGCAATCATTGAAGCATACAAAGATATTCAAAGTTTACCAGTAAGTCAAACACGTGTTATTCGTGGTGATGGAATCATTGCAAAAGTCGCTGGAGAAGTGGTGATGGTTGGAACGCCGACCTTATTAAAAAATCATCAGGTTATATTTGACAAACAGATGGAAGCTGATATTGCAGAACTCGAAAATCAAGGTCATTCACTTGTACTTGTAAGTGTAGGAGGAAGTGTAGCATTATTGATTGCCATTCGTGATGTCTTGCGTCAAGATATTGTAAAAGATCTTCTAGATTTACAGAAAATGGGTATAAGTGACTTAGTTTTACTGTCTGTAGATAGTCAAAGTGCCGTTGATGTCATCGCTCATCAACTGGGTCTTTCAAAAGCTTTTGGGAAGATGTTGCCTAAAGATAAAGCGGCATATGTGAAAGAACTTCAACAACAAGGACATGTTGTTGCATTTGTTGGGGATGGCATTAATGATAGCCCTTCTCTTGCGCAAGCAGATATAGGTATTGCCATGGGTTCAGGGACTGATGTAGCCATTGAAACCTCTGATGTTGTGTTAATGAATTCTGATTTTCATAAACTACCATATGCACTTGGATTGGCCAAAGCAACCAATCGAAATATGAAACAAAACATTATAATTGCAATAGCAGTAGTCATCTTCCTTTTGCTTGGTGTGTTTTTCAGTCAATGGATGAATATGGCAATTGGTATGTTTGTCCATGAAGGTAGCATTCTTGTTGTTATCCTTAATGGTATGCGCTTATTGAAATATAAATTAAAAAAATGAAAAACTTGATAGGTATCAATTTTCTTTTGAAACCTTTGCGTTACAGTTAGCGTATAGAAAGAAGGTGTGAAATATGCAAAAAGCCGTGCTACAACTCGAAACCTTGGCATGTCCAACATGTATGCAAAAAATTGAAGCTGCACTAAAAAACGTGGATGGTGTTGATAAAGCAAGTGTCAAAATATTATTTAATGCCAGTAAGGCAAAGCTTGATTTTGATGCAACAAAAACTACATTAACAAACATTCAAAAAGCTGTAGAAACAATTGGTTATGAAGTACTAAAAGCCAGTGAAAAGTAACAGGAAAGGAGTGATACCATGACTGTAAAAGACTATATACAAGAACATCAAGAACGTTTGGATTTGTATACGAAAGCAATTGTTAACGCGCATGGTCAACATCATCCAGAAGTGTATGAAGTGCGTGAACTGTATAAGGAAATTGAAATGCGTAGCTTACATCATCAAGATATACAGCAAACGGTTGCCAGACTTAAAGCAGTAACAAGTGATTTTGCTGTCCCCAGTGATGTTTGTCAAACGTTTTTACAAACCTATGAAATGTTAGGTAAACTTGCTGGAATCGCTGCTAGTGAAAGGTAAAGTGCTTGCTAATTTTCACGCACTATTCTAAGATAAGGAAAAGGAGGTAATGATGATGAGTGAACATATTTGCGTATCGCTTGTTCCTTTGTTTAATCATTTAGATATGAAGGATCAAAAAGTTATCAATACGTTAGCTAGACATAAGGATGTTACCAAAGGTGAACGAATCTTTTCGCCTGGTGATGAAAAACTTGTCATTGTTGCCAGTGGAAACATGAAAGTTTATCAGCTGTCCGCGAATGGAAAAGAACAACTGTTACGTGTGGTTGAACCGGGCGGTTATGAAGGTGAAAACCAACTGTTTGGTGCAACAAATGACAGTGTCTTTGGAGAAGCTTTGGAAAATATGGAAATTTGTTTTATAAACAAAGAAGACTTTCGTAAACTGTTGCTTGAGTATCCACAATTGACATTGAAATTGTTAGAAATCAACGCACAAAAATCGCTAGTCTTGGAACAACAGGCACGTTTTCTTTCCATGGAAAAAGTTGAAGAACGTTTGGCTACCTACTTACTGGATGTAACGAAAGTTGTGGGTACTACAAAATATACATTGCCTTTAAAAATGAAGGAACTTGCTACCTTTCTAGGGACAACTCCAGAAACCTTGTCACGTAAATTCAAACAACTTGAAAGTAAAATGTATCTACGTCGTCAACAAAAGCTGGTGGAAATTTTAGATAGGGAAGGCCTAGAAAGTATCATCTCAAATATGCGTTAATCAAAAAAATGGTTGTCAAAACACGAAGCGTGAAGCGGATATAGATGACCATATTTTTTACACCTTAAGTTAGCGTTATCTAACCTAAGGGTGAGAAGTATGCATCTTGCAATGGAAAGTAGTTGTAGGTTGGATCACGCTTGGCGTATGTCTATCAACATAAAGAAACTGGTTGCAATGTTCAGTACGTGCACAAGTGTTCATCTTCATGAGTTTCATGCTAGATGCCAACACTACTAGGAAATATAAGAAAGTAGAGGATAATAAATGAATAAAGTTCTAATTGTATACTGGTCAATGACAGGTAATACAGAAGCAATGGCAAATGCCTTAGCAGAAGGATGTACAGAAGCAGGTAATGAGGTCACATGTGTGAATGTTTCTGAAAGTCCAAGTTTGGATGGATATGACGCGTACCTATTTGGTTGTTCATCCATGGGGGACGATGCATTGGATGAAGCAGAATTCAATCCATGGTTTACTTCAATTGAAGTAGATTTAAAAGACAAAAAGGTTGCTCTTTTTGGTTCTTATGGTTGGGGTGATGGTCAATGGATGCGTGACTGGGTCATTCGTACCAAAGAAGCCGGTGCAAATCTATATCAAGAAGGTCTTATTGTTAATGAAAGTCCAAGTGATGATGATCTTGCAACTTGTAAAGCGTACGCGAAAGCATTTATTGCATAAAAAAATTCCAACTTGGAATTTTTTTTATAAATATTCATCTTTGTAAAAACGTTTACGCAGCATAATGAAGTACGCTTCAAAGTTTTTAATGACCGCATCAATATCATCTTGTAGCAGTTTTTGATTTGTCTCGATGTAACCATATGATGCATAAGTGATTAGTTCAAGCAACAATGGAATATCGTTTGGATCTTTAAATTTATACGTGTCTGCACGTTCAATAAGAGAACTCCATGCTTCATCTACCATTTCGTTTTTATATTTGACAATGATGTCTTTTACAAAGGGATCGTTATCGTTGTAAACCCGTAAAAGAAAACTGTAGCTGTCTGGATGCTTTTTCATCACCTTTACTTTGGTGTGCATAGAATGCAATATAAATTCAAAGATATCTGAAATGTCCAAATAGTTTGATTCTTGCAGCCCATCCATCACAATGCGGATGACATAAACAAAGGCAACTTCAAACATATTCTTTTTATTACCGAAGTAATGAAACAACAATCCTTTTGAAATTCCTGCATCTTTTACCATTTGATTTGTACTTGCTTTTTGGTAGCCGTGGTTGGCAAATTCTTTAATTATTGCGTTCATTAAAGGGATTTGCTTACTTTTTTCTATCTTGTCTAATGTATCTTTCATATTCATAGTATACATCAGTTGACCAATGCGGTCAATCTATGTATAATGAAATCATTCTTAGCGATGACTAAGGGAGAGGTACGTTATGGACACAGTTATTAAAATTGATAAGCTTCAAAAGAAATTTGGAAAATTTGAAGCGCTTAAGGATGTTAGTTTTGAGGTAAAAAAAGGAGAAGTTGTTGGTTTTATTGGACCAAATGGTGCTGGTAAAAGTACAACAATCCGCGTGCTATTAGGGATTTTAAAACGCAGTGGAGGTTCAGTTGAAGTGTTTGGAAAAGATGCTTGGGATGATGAAATCGAAATCCACAAACGTTTGTCGTATGTGCCTGGAGATGTTGCCTTATGGGGAAACATGACAGGTGGAGAAATCATTGATTTATTTATCAAACTTCATGGTGGGGCAAAACGCAACAAACGTGATGAACTTATTAAAAAGTTTGAATTGGATCCAAAGAAAAAGGCAAAGAACTATTCCAAAGGAAATCGTCAAAAAGTAGGTTTGATTGCAGCTTTGAGTGTAGATAGTGATTTGTACATTTTGGATGAACCCACGAGTGGACTTGACCCATTAATGGAGGCCGTCTTCCAAGAAGAAATTGAACAATTAAAAAACGAAGGAAAATCGATTTTGTTATCGAGTCATATTTTAAGTGAAGTAGAACGACTTGCAGACCGTGTGGTTATCATTCGTGAAGGTGTCGTTGTGGAACAAGGAACACTTGATGAAATGCGTCATCTAACGCGTTCCAATGTTATTTTACAAACAACAGGTGACTTGTCTGTTTTCAAAAACATGACAGGAGTTTACGATCTTCAACAAAAAGGCAAAGAATTGAGTTTCTCAATCGATCATGAACATATCAATGATTTGTTGAAAGTTGCAGCAACGATGCCGATGGACAAATTTGAAATAGTTCCACCAACCCTTGAAGCATTGTTTATCACGCATTATGAAAATGATGAAGCTTAGGTGGTGAGTAAGATGAATCGTAATTTTGCGCTATGGGAATATTTATTTATTCAGTATCTAAAGCGAGATTGGAAAAAGATTGTTTTTTGGATTGTTGGTTTAGGTTTGTTTTGCGGAGGTTTTATTCCTTTCTTTGAAGAAATTGCCAAAGGTGATGGACTGTTAGGTATGTATGAAACCATGCAAAACCCAGCGATGATTTCCATTGTTGGACCAACACCGATTAGTGATCCACAAGCATATACGATTGGAGCGATGTATTCCAATGAAATGTTATTGTTTTGTGGCTTGTTTGCCTTTATTATTTCGGCGATGCATGTGGTAGGTCACACACGTAGAGAAGAAGACTTGGGTCTTCAAGAATTGATTCGTTCGTTCCGTGTTGGTCGCGAAGCAAATGCACTTGCAGTCATGGTGGAAACGGTGTTGATTAACCTTGTGCTTGCTTTATTTGTTTGTGGTTTGATGGTGTCATTCAATTTAACCGGAATCGATGTTACAGGATCGCTATTGTTTGGTTTATCCATTGCGATGCTTGGAATTGTTGGTGCAGTTGTTGGCTTGTTGATGGCACAAGTTATGTCTACTTCAGCCGGAGCGATTGGTGGAAGTATTGCACTTTTAATCGTATTGTATATCGTTCGTGCGACAACGGATATTTCCAATGTTTCACTTTCGATGATGAACCCGTTAGGATGGGGATATTTAACCTATCCGTTTGTCGAGAACAACTGGCTACCAATTGTATATGCACTCGTGTTCTCGATCGTTGGTATCTTTGTGGCGTTTGTATTAGAAAGTAAACGCGATATGCAAGATGGCTACATTCCTCAATTTGAAGGAAAAGCGCATGCAAGCAAACGCATGTTGAGTGTACCAGGAATGTTTTGGCGTATTACACGAGGCACAAATATTGCGTGGTTAATTGGTTTTGCAGTCATGGGTGCAGCTTATGGTTCTGTATATGCAGATATGCAGTCATTTTTAAACAGTAATGAAATGATGCAACAAATGTTTACAGTACAAGGCATCTCAATTGAAGTCTCTTTTACAGCAACGATTATGTTTGTGGTACAAGGTCTTGCGATAATCTTGCCTATTGTAATGTTAAACAAACTATACAATGAAGAACGACGTGGACATTTATCACAAGTCTATTCGACAAAAGTAAGTCGTAATCAAATATACTGGTCAGTTATTGGTATTGCCATTTGCTTAAGTGTATTTGCCAATCTAGCAGGATCTTTTGGACTTGGTGGAATGGCTATAGCATCTATGAGTAAAAGCACCATGACGTTTATTGATTTTATTGGTGCAGGTTTCAATTATTTTGCGGTATTCCTATTCTTTATAGGGCTTGGTGGTTTGTGTATTGGATATGCACCAAAATTAGGAAAACTATTGTATTTGTATCTTGGATATTCGTTTATGGTAAGTTATTTTCTAAATCTACTAGACTTGCCAGAATGGGTAAATCAAACATCGGCTTTGAATTGGATGAATCGCGTACCAATGGAAAGTTTCAATGTAAGTGCATTTTTAATTGTCGGTGCTATTGGAATTGTTATGATGATACTTGGTGCTATTGGTTATCATAGACGAGATTTACATGAAGGTGTATAAAAAAAGGTTGTCAGTGCAACCTTTTTCTTTGCTTATTCGCTACGTAATGCTTCTACAGGGTCTTTTTTTGCTGCCATCTTAGCAGGGATACATCCACCAAGTAGCGTTAATATTAGGGAGATACATACAAGAATAAGTGCATGTATTGGATTGAGTTTTGCAACATTTGCTAGACCAGAAACGTTTTCAATAACGATATTGGCTGGAATCGTAAGTAATTGTGCAATCCCAATTCCCAATAAACCAGAACACAATCCAATGATAAAGGTTTCTGCATTGAAAACACGCGTGATGTCTTTTTTTCTAGCTCCAAGGGCACGAAGAATTCCAATCTCTTTTGTTCGTTCTAGTACCGAAATATAGGTAATAATTCCAATCATGATACAAGAGACAATCAAACTAATTGCAGAGAAGGCAATTAGTACAATGGTTATGGCACTCATGATTTCACCTGATAGTGAAGATAACATTGCCGCAAAATCCGTGTATAGTACCTGATCGTCGGTTGCTTTATCTACATTGTATGCATCAAGATATGCAATAACATCATCTTTGCTTTCAAAGTCTTTTGGATAAATCATGATGGAGTTTGGAATTGCATCAGCTCCTAAGTAGGCAAGTGTTGCCTCTTTTGTATTTTGACTCGTAGGGTTTTTATCAAATGGTTGACCAGTCAGTACATTTGTTTCACTTGCTTGTTGTACACGAACAATTGCAGAACTTGAATTACTAGACATAACTTCTTGAATAAGACTTGGTGTATATAAAACACCGCTACCAGAAGTAATGAGTTCTTTATCTTTTTTACCACGCATAATTGCTTGTACTTTCAAGGTAATGGTTTGTTTGGAATTATACATTTGTTCATAATTAGAACCTGACATGTAATAGTCACCGATTTCGTTATACCAACTATCATTTAAAATTACTTTGACTTCTTTATGTAATAATTCATCGAATGTAACATGTTCATTTTCTTCAAAACCTAGTTGTTTTAAGGTGGTGCTACTTACTTGATTGTATGCATCAACTTGGATAACTAAACCAGGTTCATTCATATCAATCTCTCCAACTAATGTGTCGTATAAAGAGTCAATGATTCCAGTTTCTTTTTTTGCTGTCAGGACATTTTGATTTGCATCGTTCTTGAACTGTGTTGGTAGTTGCATCCATGCACTTTGCATATCAAAAAAAATTGGTTGATAGGTTCCATTTTGTTGTTTTGTAATCATATTTAGTTGTGTTGTGTTTTGGTATGAAATTCCTGAAAGTAAATCTGTATCCATTTTCTTAATATAATCGATATAGTCTTCATCAATTTTATTTTGATGAATCATACTATCCATCACATCATCTTGTGCATATATACTTTTTTCACTTGTATATTTTTTGCGATCGTTTGCTTCAGATGTATTTGAAAATGATGCTGCATCCATTTGCATAGCTTGACTAGCAACTTGTATTGGCATGTTAGATAAAGAATCCTTTTCAAAGTTATCGATTTCTACTTGAAATCCATTACTCAATGCCAGAATTAATGCGATACCTATAATTCCAATACTTGAAGCAAATGAAGTAAGTAAAGTACGACCCTTTTTCGTTTTGATATTGTTGAAAGATAAGGCAAGGGCAGTAAGATAACTCATTGCAGTTTTACGTATTGAAAATGTTGAAGGTTTCTCACTATCTTCTTGTACAGGACGAGAATCACTTGTAACCAATCCATCTTTAAGTTCAATGATGCGATTTGCATAATCATTAGCAAGTTCAGGATTATGAGTCACCATAATAACAAGTTTATCTTTGGCAATCTCCGTAATCAAATCCATGATTTGTACACTGGTATCACTATCAAGTGCACCTGTAGGTTCATCCGCTAAAATTACATCAGGATCATTTGCAAGTGCACGAGCGATCGCAACACGTTGCATTTGTCCTCCGGATAGTTGATTTGGTTTTTTATGTGCATGATCTTTAAGGCCAACTTTGTCTAATACTTCCATTGCCTTTTTGCGACGTGTTTTACTATCAATACCACTAAGTGTCATACCCATTTCTATATTGGATAGTACACTAATGTGTGTGATTAAATTATACGATTGAAAGATGAACCCTACACAGTTATTGCGATATGCATCCCAATCTTTTTGTTTGAAGTTTTTTGTACTTTTACTATTGATTACTAAATCACCACTATCATATTGATCTAATCCACCAATGATATTCAACATGGTTGTTTTACCTGAACCACTTTGTCCAAGGATTGCTACGAATTCATTTTTTCGAAAACTCAAGGAAACATCTTTCAAAGCATGTTGTTGAAAATCTCCGGTTTTATAACTTTTCTTTATATGTTTTAGTTTTAGCATGTTTTTCTCCTCTATACTCACTATACATCCGTCATAGTTAACGCATGAACATGTGTAAACTATATCGTGATTTGGACTTTGCGGATACATTTTCAGGTTAAGTGGTTATTAACCAAGACTAAGATGTAAGAAATTTGGGGTCAATGTATCATCTCTTATGTAAGAAACGTATAAAATGCTTATAAAATACCAACGATAAATTATGTGAAAGTTCATGATAAAAAGTCGTTGACAAATCTATCGCATTCATAAAAGTCGATGGTTTCGGCACTTTTTGCATTCATGAAAATTCTATGAAAACGATTGTAAAAAAGGGTGAAAGTTTTCAGTTAGATGTTGCCCATTCTTGCTTGAAAATGTGTACAATAGTAGCAGGCAAAAATTTTGAAAGAGAGAGGGAAGTGTTATGGAACTATCAAAAGTTAGGGTTGTTAAAAAAGACGGAACACTAGAAGTGTTTAACATAAATAAAGTCGTAGTAGCAATCAATAAAAGTGCTTTCCGTACCTTATATTCATTTAAGAGTGCGGAAATTGATCGCATCTGTAAAGATGTAGAAAAACAAGTAAGTGAAGTGGAGAATGAAAAGATTACGATTCAAGAAATGCATAATATCGTAGAAGCTGCACTTGAACTTACAAATCCAAAAGTCGCAAAGAGTTACCGTGATTACCGTAACTACAAAATTGACTTTGTACATATGCTTGATGAGGTGTATAAAAAAAGTCAAAGCATTATGTATATTGGAGACAAAGAAAACTCAAATACAGACAGTGCATTAGTTTCGACAAAACGTTCATTAATTTTTAATGAATTAAATAAGGAACTATACAAAAAATTCTTCTTAACAACAGAAGAACTACAAGCAATTCGTGATGGATATATTTATATTCATGACATGAGTGCACGTCGTGATACGATGAATTGCTGTTTATTTGATGTGCAAAATGTACTAAGTGGTGGATTTGAAATGGGAAACCTTTGGTACAATGAACCAAAAACATTAGATGTTGCATTTGATGTTATTGGGGATATTGTCCTTAGTGCAGCAAGTCAACAATATGGTGGATTTACCGTTCCTAATGTAGAAACGATTTTAAAACCATATGCTGAAAAATCATACAAGATTTATTTAAAACATTACACAGATTTAGGTCTAGATGAACAAAAAGCAAAAGAAATCACAATGAAAGACATTGAAAGAGACTTTAGACAAGGTTTCCAAGGATGGGAATACAAGTTTAACTCTGTTTCAAGTAGCCGTGGAGATTACCCATTTATTACGATGTCAATGGGAATTGGACAAAGTGAATTCGAACAAATGGCAAGCATTCAAATGTTACGTGTACGTAAAGAAGGACAAGGAAAGAAAGGACACAAAAAACCAGTGTTATTCCCAAAACTTGTATTCTTATATGATGAAAACTTACACGGTGAAGGAAAGCCATTAGAAAATGTATTCAATGAAGGTATTGAATGTAGTTCAAAAACAATGTATCCAGATTGGTTGAGTTTAACTGGTGAAGGATATGTACCTAGCATCTACAAAAAATATGGTGAAATTATTTCACCTATGGGATGTCGTGCGTTTTTAAGTCCTTACTACCGTCGTGGTGGACTTGAACCAGCAGATGAAAACGATTCACCATTCTTCGTTGGTCGCTTTAACATTGGTGCGATTTCATTACACTTACCAATGATTTTAGCGAAAGCCCAACAAGAAAGTCGTGATTTCTACGAAGTGTTAGATGGATATATGGAACTTATTCGTAACTTACACTTACGTACCTATGACTACCTAGGAGAAATGAAAGCAAGTGTGAATCCTCTTGCATACTGTGAAGGTGGTTTTGCTGGTGGAAACTTAGGTTTACATGACAAAATCAAACCAATTCTTGAAAGTGCAACAGCATCTTTTGGAATTACTGCATTAAATGAACTACAAGAACTTTACAACAAACGTTCATTAGTTCAAGATGGAGGATTTGCTTTAAAAGTACTTGAATACATCAATAAGAAAATTGAACAATTCAAAAAAGAAGATGGAAGACTTTATGCAATTTATGGAACTCCAGCAGAAAGTCTATGTGGATTACAAATCCAACAATTCCGTAAAAAATACGGTGTAATTGAAAATGTAAGTGACCGTGAATATGTAAGTAATTCATTCCACTGTCATGTTACAGAAGATATTTCACCAATCGAAAAACAAAACTTAGAAAAACGTTTCTGGGATTTAGCTAACGGTGGTAAAATTCAATACGTAAAATATCCAATTGGATACAATACGGATGCAATTAAAACGTTAGTACGTAGAGCCATGGGAATGGGATTCTATGAAGGAGTTAACTTATCATTAGCATATTGTGAAGAATGTGGACATGAAGAATTAGAAATGGAAGTATGTCCAAAATGTGGAAGTGCAAACCTAACAAAAATTGATCGTATGAATGGATATTTATCATACTCACGTGTAAAAGGAGATTCTCGTTTAAATGATGCGAAAATGGCAGAAATAAAAGAGAGAAAATCGATGTAGTTTATGAGATATCACAATATTACAAAAGACGATATGCTAAATGGAAAGGGATTACGTTCAGTATTATGGTTAGCTGGTTGTGATCATGCGTGTCCTGGATGTCACAATCCAATCACTTGGTCTTTACAAGGTGGAATCGCATTTGATGAGGATGCAAAACAAGAATTATTTGCTTCGTTAGATAATGATTACATTGATGGTGTAACCCTAAGTGGAGGAGATCCACTAAACTTACACAACCGTAAAGATGTAACCGAATTGGTTAAAGAATTAAAAGAAAAATTTCCAAAGAAAAGTATTTGGGTGTATACTGGATATCTATACGATGATGTCAAAGATCTTGAATTAATGGCATACATCGATGTGTTAGTTGATGGGAAATTTATTGAAGCTCAACTTTCACCAACAACCCCTTGGGTAGGATCATCAAATCAAAAAGTGATTGATGTGAAAGCCACAAGAGCACAAGAGAAAATTGTTGAAGTATAAGGAGAATCCATGAAAAAAGTAGCGAAATTTCACAAGGTGAGTTATGAACAATTTAGTTCAAGTTTTGATGGTAAAGATGTACATGAATTGTATGATGCGATCTGTTTGCCAAAACGAGCAACTGCACAAAGTGCAGGGTATGACTTTTTCTTACCTTTTGATTTAGAACTAGCACCAAATGAAACCAAATTAATTCCAACTGGAATTCGTGTTGAAATGTTAGCAAACTGGGTATTGCAATTATATCCACGTAGTGGACTTGGATTTAAATTCCGTCTACAACTAAATAATACGGTAGGTATTATTGATGCTGATTATTTCTATAGTGATAATGAAGGTCACATCTTTGCGAAAATCACAAACGATTCAAATGAAAATAAAACCATTTCATTAAAAGCACATGATGGATTCATGCAAGGAATCTTCATGGAATATGGAATCGTTGAAGATGATGATGCAACTGGCGTTCGTAATGGTGGTTTTGGAAGTACAAGTAAATAACTTTGAAATAGGAATGCTTCGGTATTTCTATTTTTTTGTGTAGCGAGAATCAAGATATGGTATACTATACAAAAGTCAAAATGACATAAAAATGGAGGAATGTATGGAAGGATTAGAATTAGTTTGTTTTCAAATTATTTCAAATGTTGGTGGCGCAAGAAGTTGTTTTATTGAAGCGATTCAACATGCGAAAGTAGGGGATTATGAAAAAGCAGAAGCATCAATTAGTGAAGGTGAAAAGTTCTTTACAGAAGGACATCACGCACACGCAAAATTGATCCAACAAGAAGCAAATGGAGAACTTGAAAAAGTTACTTTATTATTGCTTCACGCGGAAGATCAATTAATGAGTGCAGAAGCATTTAAAATTCTAGCAAATGAATTTATCGACGTATACAGACGTTTAGATAAATAAATTGAAGCAGCCGAATGGGTTGCTTTTTTATTGGATGCCGTGAAGAAAAATCTCATGAACGCGTAGACGAAATACTTGCAAGGAATAAGAAAAAGGCGTATCGTTTTTTATATAGGAGGTCAGGTTATGGCAAATCGATTTATTTTAAATGAAACAAGTTATCATGGAAAAGGTGCAATCAATGAGATTGTAACTGAAGTACAAGCACGTCAATTTAAGAAAGGACTTGTAGTTACTGACAAGGATTTGGTTACATTTGGTGTCGTTAAAAAAGTAACAGATTTATTAGATGCAGCTTCATTACCATATGAAATTTTTGATGAAGTAGAAGCAAACCCAACAGTAAAAATGGTACAAGATGGAGTCGAAGCATTTAAAAAAGCAGATGCGGATTACATTATTGCAATCGGTGGTGGTTCGCCACAAGATACAGCTAAAGCAATTGGGATTATCATCAACAACCCAGAGTTTAGTGATGTAGTAAGTCTTGAAGGTGTTGCACCTACAAAAAATAAAGCAGTACCAATGATTGCAGTAGCAACAACTGCTGGTACAGCTGCAGAAACAACAATCAACTATGTAATTACAGATACAGAAAAGAAACGTAAATTCGTTTGTGTAGATGTACATGATATTCCAGTGGTTGCGATTGTTGATCCTGATATGATGGCAAGTATGCCAAAAGGATTAACTGCTGCTACAGGTATGGATGCATTAACACATGCAATTGAAGGATTTACAACTGCAGCAGCATGGGAACTAGCGGATACGTTAAATTTAAAAGCAATTGAAATCATTTCAAGAAGCTTACGTGATGCAGTAAATAATAATCCAAAAGGACGAGAAGACATGGCACTTGCTCAATATATGACAGGTATGGCATTCTCAAATGTTGGTCTTGGAGTTGTACATGGAATGGCGCACCCACTAGGAGCATTCTATGGAACTGCACATGGTATTGCAAATGCAGTATTACTTCCATATGTAATGGAATACAACAAAGATTACACTGGCGAAAAATATCGTGAAATTGCACGTGTAATGGGTGTGGCAAATGTAGATCAAATGTCACAAGACGAATATCGTCAAGCAGCAATTGATGCAGTAAAACAATTATCAAAAGATGTAAACATTCCAGCGACATTAAAAGAAATTGGAGTGAAAGAAGAAGATTTAGGTGAACTTGCAACATCAGCAATGGCAGATGCATGTACACCAGGAAACCCAAGAGCTTGTAATTATGAGGAAGTTCTTGAAGTATACAAAAAAGCGTATAACGAATAATAGAGTAAAAGCCTGAAGAATTGGATCTTCAGGCTTTTTTAGAATAATGGTTTTCCATCGGATATGTTAATATCAAGTTCTTTAGCATACGTTGTTTGTTTAAATGGATTTACTTTTTCAATGATGCCATCTCGTAAAAAATGTGAACCTGTGTTTTTAAACCAAAAGGTTTTATCTGCTTGCTTACATTGTTCGTGCAAGTCTAATACCCACTGATAGTCGCAAACACGTGCTTCCCGGCTTGTTTCACCACCGACCGAAACATGATCAATTGCATGTATGTAGTTTGTTAAATCAATAGGGCCGAGTAATGGTGCGCACGCAACAAAGCGTCGTTTCATCGGATATGAAATAAATAAAGGTAAGCGTTGATCTGCCATTTCTTGGTTTTCAACCGTACAACCAATATTGACATTATCATAACCATCTCCCCAATCTTCAGGCAGCGATTCATAAAAACGATCAATTCGTTTTGTGAGTATTAGAAAATCGATATCTTGTCGTTCTTTGATCATCGCCCAAACTTCTTTTCGCATTTCATCCGCTTCTGGCAAGAAAAAATCAGTCGCAAAACAAGTAGCGAGTATTTTATCTCCCTTGATATTGTATTCGCCATTTTTCTTTTTGCGAATTGGCCAATCAAATTTATCAGTTTTTATTATTTCATTTTGACCATAACGTTTCGCGTGTGGTCCGTAAAAATAACAGTTTTTGCATCCATCACTTAATGGATAACATCCAGTCCATGGTTCCCAGTTCATAGTATCTCCTTATTATCTTTTAATGTATTTTGTAATGTATAAAGCCATTCCATAATGGCATTTGTTAGTAGTTTTTGTTGTTTTAATACTTCCATACCTACTACTGGGATTTGTTTATCTGATTCTTTTGTTTCTAAATTATTATCGATTTCATTTTGAAGATCCATCAGTTTTAATCTTATATTTTCAATGTATACGTTTTGTTGGTCTTTTGGTGTACTTAAAAGATTAACAATTACTGCATTGAAATCTAGATAGAAATTAATTGGTTGATTTGTAATTTCGTTCATTAAGGTAGAAAAAACTTCATCTCCCATTTTTGTGATGTGATAAATTACTTTTTCAACTTTGCCTTCTTTTAATATTTCACCTTGAATATATCCTTTTTTTTCAAGTTGAATAACTTTCTTATAAATCGATGGTGTACTTATTTTTACCCATTTTGAAATGTTTCGATATTCAACAAGTTTTTGAATATCATAAGCACTCAGTGCTTCTTGTTTAATCATACCTAGTACGATTAGATCGATAGTTGCCATATATCTCCTCTCTTGACAACTACTATAATTTATAGTAGTGTATGTTACTGTAATACTATAAATTATAGTATTACAAGTAAGGACTTTAGTCAAGAAAGAAGGAAGTTATGAGTAAAAAAAGAAACAGAAGTCAAATGTTAGGGAGCATGAAAGTGTCAAAAGCACTGATTGCGATGGGTTTACCTATGATGGTCGGAATGATGGTAAATGCAATTTATAATCTTGTGGACGCATATTTTGTTGGGGGACTAGGAACGAGTCAAATGGGGGCGATTGCAGTTGCTTTTCCACTTGGACAAGCAATAGTTGGAATCGGATTGCTGTTTGGTAATGGAGCTTCATCGTATATTTCACGACTTTTAGGAGCACAGGATCTAAAAAAAGCCAATCAGGTTGCAAGTACATCAATTTATAGCAGTTTGGTCGTTGGAATTATCGTAATATGCTTTTCTCTTATTTTTATGAAACCAATTTTATTTGCATTAGGGGCGACAGAGAGTATTATGCCTTATGCCTATACATATGCTACAATTTATATTGCATCATGTATCTTTAATATTTTTAATGTCACAATGAACAATATTGTTACTAGTGAAGGATCACCAAAAATTACCATGTTTGCATTATTGCTAGGTGCTTGTATGAATGTTATATTAGATCCAATTTGTATTTACACGCTTGGTTTTGGTGTTGCTGGAGCAGCAATTGCAACAGCAATTTCTCAAATATGTTCAACTTGTGTATATGTATGCTATATTCTCAAAAAAATGAGTGTATTTAGTTTTAAGTTGAAAGATGTTGTGATATCAAAAGAAATTTATACGCAAATCATGAAAATTGGAGTACCAACACTAATTTTTCAATTACTTACAAGTGTTGCGATTAGTTTAGTGAACTTAAAAGCAAATCCGTATGGTGATTCTGTTATTGCAGCTTTAGGGGCAACAACACGTATTATATCAATGGGGAGTTTAATTGTTTTTGGATTTCTTAAGGGTTTTCAACCGATTGCGGGGTATAGTTTTGGGGCAAAAAACTTTGAACGTTTGCGAGCTTCAATTAAACTATCATGTATTTGGTCTACCATATTTTGCATATGTTTTGGGGTGCTAACAAGTATATTTGCACAAGAGATTATTATGCAATTTACATCAAATGATGTACATTTGATTGAGGTTGGTGTTCATGCTTTGCAACTGAACGGACTTTCATTTATTTTGTTTGGTTATTATACAGTCTACTCATCACTGTATCTTGCACTAGGAAAAGGTTTACAGGGTTTCATTTTAGGTGCATGTCGACAAGGGATATGCTTTATACCTATGATACTATTGTTACCAGAATATTTTGGAATTGATGGTATTGTATATGCACAGCCAGTCGCAGACATTCTTTCATTTATAGTAGCTGTTGTCATGGGCATACAATTAAATAAAGAAATTAAGAAGCTCGAAAAAGCAAAATTGTCTGATGAAACAAGTCCTGTTTTGTAGTAAGATAAGTTGTACATGTATTAAATAACGATTATGCATAATTTAAAGGAGAAAAATATCATGAAAAGAAGTTCTACTATAGGTCATATCTTGGCTATGATAACTATTATTATTTGGGGAACTACCTATGTTTCAACAAAAGTGCTTTTGGAATATTTTTCTCCTGTTGAAATTTTGTTTATTCGTTTTGTGATTGCGTTCATTTTACTTTGCTTGATGTATCCAAAACCAATCAAGATGGAAGCAAAGCATCAATTGCTTTTTGTAGGAGCAGGAATTAGTGGGATTACACTGTACTATTTACTTGAAAACATTGCGCTTACAATGACAAGTGCTTCTAACGTTGGCATTATTATTACGATTGCACCATTTTTTACAAGTATTCTTGCCACTATATTTCTTAAAACAGAAAAGCCACGAATGCAGTTTTATATCGGTTTTGTTGCGGCAATGATTGGTGTAATACTTATTAGTTTGCCTGGTGATCAAAGTATTTCATTGAATCCGATGGGAGATTTTCTAGCTTTACTTGCTGCATTAGCATGGGCAGTCTATTCCATATGTATTCGTAAAATTAGTGATTTGGGGTTTCCGACTATACAAATGACACGTCATATTTTTATGTATGGATTGCTATTTATGATACCGTTTTTATTTTTCATGGATTTTCATATTCAACTTAAAGACTTTCAGTCTGTACCTGTAATTGCAAATCTACTGTTTTTGAGTGTCGGAGCTTCTGCGATTTGTTTTGTGACATGGAATCAAGCAGTACGAATTCTTGGTGCTATAAAAAGTAGTGTGTATATCTATGTAGTTCCGGTGGTAACACTTGTTTCTTCAGTTATCATTCTTGATGAGAAATTAACACCGGTTTTACTTATTGGGGCAGGTTTAACCTTACTTGGATTATGGCTATCAGAAAGCAATCGCTTTATAAAGAAATAGTGTGCGAATTATGCGATGCACATATTGTTTCATGTAGTATAAAGAAGTATAATGGGAAAAGATTTTATTGGGGGAAAGCTTATGAGTGGACGAAGTGATATGACAACTGGAAAGCCAATGCGTATAATTGTGGCTTTCACAATGCCGATATTTTTAGGTGGATTATTTCAACAGTTTTATAACTTAGCTGATACGTTAATTGTTGGTCAATTTGTTGGTCATGAAGCATTAGCGGCAGTGGGATCTTGTGGAACGCTTGTGTTTTTAATCATTGGTTTTTTGATGGGACTAACAAGTGGGTTTGGTGTCGTTGTTGCGAACTTCTTTGGTGCTAAAAATCATGAAGAAATCAAAAAGTCTTTTGCTATGGCATGTATTATTTCTATTGTTGTTTCTGTTATCCTAACATTTGTAAGTATCTATTTTCTTGATGGAATATTAGAACTTATGAATACACCACAAGATATGTATCAAGATGCGTATGGATATATGTATATCATTTGTTTAGGGATTGTGTGGCAAGTACTCTATAATTTACTAGCTGGACTATTGCGTGCAATTGGTGATAGTAAACGTCCTTTATATTTTCTTGTGTTAGCTGCAGTTTTGAATGTCGTTTTGGATTTAGTGTTCATTATTGTATTTAAAATGCGAGCAGATGGTGCAGCACTAGCAACTGTAATTTCACAAGGCGTGTCTGGACTTTTATGTTTGTATTACATACTTAAGAAAGTGCCAGAGTTTCATACACGTAAGAACCATTGGCAAATCAATGGATATTTGATTCGTCGTGAACTTGCAATTGGATTACCCATGGCATTACAATTTTCAATTACCGCAATTGGAACCATTGTTGTACAAAGTGCGCTAAATACGCTTGGTAGTATTCCTGCAGCAGGTTTTGCCGCTGCTGTAAAAATTGAACAAGTTGCAACACAAATGTTAGCATCTATAGGAACAACGATGGCAACGTATTGTGCACAAAACATGGGAGCAAGTCGTTTAGATCGAATCAAAGAAGGATTCAAAGCAGCAAATT
The DNA here is from genome assembly GCF_029893935.1 of Breznakia sp. PFB1-19. Lineage (NCBI taxonomy): Bacteria > Bacillati > Bacillota > Erysipelotrichia > Erysipelotrichales > Erysipelotrichaceae > Breznakia > Breznakia sp. PFB1-19. The sequence goes on along the minus strand of NZ_JARXXJ010000009.1, from coordinate 46,355 downwards.
TCTTTGGAATTACATATTCCGTAGTTATTGGAATCGTTGTCATCTTTTTTGGTAAGTACGTAACGTATTTATTTGTAAGTAATCATGTAGACCGAATTATTGGCTATGTTGATACATATATGATGTATGTAGGATTAACCTTTGTGCCATTACATATTATCTTATCGTATCGTAGTGGAATTCAAGGAATGGGATTTGGTTTTCTACCGATGTTTGCAGGTGTCGTTGAACTACTTGCACGAATTGTTGTAGGGTTTATTGGTGCTGGTATGAAAAGCTATGATGTGATTTGTTTAGCAAGTCCAGCGGCATGGATTACCGCTGCTTTATTTCTGTTAATCATTTATCGCTACATAATGAATCGTTATTCTAAAAACAATAATCAATGGGTATAAGAAAAGGGTGAACTTCATATCGGAGTTCATCCTTTTTTAAAACTTTGTACTAGCGATAATAATGTCAGTATATTGTTGGTAGTGTTCTCGCGTATCCTTGCTTAGATTTTGATCAGTGATAATTGCATCAAAATCATGTAAATCATAGTATACATAAAAATCTTCACGATTAAACTTTTTATAGTCCGCAAGTAAATATCGATTACGAGAATTACTTAAGGCAATTGCCTGTACTTCACCTTCTTCAAGAGAGTATGTTGTAATTTGACTATTAAAGATACCATTACAACCAATAAAAGCTTTTGTATATTTCAATTTAAGTAATATGGAATTTGCAATAGGACCGACAAAGGCTCCCGTATGACTACGATATTCACCACCTGTAAGAATTACTTCCGTTGGTTTGTGATTAATAAGTGTTTCAAATACAGGGTAACTGTTTGTGACTACGCGAATGTTTCTACCACGAATTCGGTTTGCCAACATTTCGATTGTTGTTCCTGGTCCTAAGAAAATAGTCTCACCTTCTTTTATAAGTGAACTCGCATGTTTTACAATTTGTTGTTTTTCTATAGATTGAACAGTTGCTTTTTCAACGTGTGATAATTCATGGTCTAATGAAAAGGTTAAACTCTGTGCACCACCATGAATGCGAAGAAGTTTTCCGGATTTCTCAAGTTCATCTAAGTCACGTCGTACAGTCATATCTGATACATCAAGTGCATTGATAATATCGTTTACAGTTACAATTCCAAATTCGTTTACCATGTTGCATATTTTTAATAAACGTTCTCTTTTTAACATGTTCTATCTCCTATATTTATAGTTTCTATCTACTTTGAATATACACCCTGATATACTCATAGTCAACAAGAAACAAACAAAAACAAACAATTATTATAGTTATGTGTCGAAAATCAAACAAATATTGAAATTAATGTGTTTTTATTTGATTAAAAATGTTTGGAAGTGTTGACTCCTGTTTTGTGAGCGTTTACAATTTGAATATACAAGGAATTCAAACTTTTGCTTCATAGGGGAAGTATATATGAGATTGATACGTGTTGGCTCTTATGCATATGAATCTTATATATATGAAAGAGCTTCTATTGTTTGAAACGAATTACCGATGTATCAAAATTTAAAAGTAAGGAGAAATAATCGATGGAAAAAAACGAATTGATTATGGTAGGTTTTGAAATCGTAGCCTACGCAGGAGATGCAAGAAGTTCACTTCTTGAATTACTAAAGGAAGTAAGAAAAGGAAATTTTGAAAATGTGGATGAGCGACTACAAGAAGCTGATGAAAATCTTAATCTTGCACATCAAGCACAAACAAAGATTTTAGCTGAAGAAGCAGCTGGTCAAGAAATGGAACTTGGATTTATTTTTATTCACTCACAAGACCATTTAATGACTACGATTTTACTAAGAGATATCGTTACTGATTTTATTGAACTTTATAAACAAAAGGAGGAGAAATAAATATGGGGGGAATTATTCGTCAAATTGAAAAAGCAAAACCGTTTTTTGATAAATTAGCGCAAAACATTTATTTAGGGGCAATTCGAGATGGATTTTTAACAGCTATGCCTGCAATTCTATTCTCTAGTGTATTCATTCTAGCAGCAGCAATTCCTGAAATTTTCGGATTTGCATGGCCAGAGGAAGTATCTACTTGGTTATGGAAAGTATATGGATATACGATGGGAGTTGTTGGGTTGCTTGTAACAGCAACAACCGCACGTTGTTTAGCAGAATCAATGAACCGTAAAATGCCACAAAACAAAAAGATCAATCCAGTATCCGTTATGTTGGCAAGTATTTGTGGATTCTTATTCCTAAGTGTTGCGCAAATTGATGGAAACTTCTCAACTGCGTTCATGGGAACAAAAGGATTAATTGCAAGTTTTATCGCAGCATTTATTACATGTTGGGTATATCGTTTCTGTGTTAAGAAAGACATTACGATTCGTATGCCTAAAGAAGTTCCAGGAACAATATCACAAATGTTTAGAGATATTTTCCCATTCTCATTTGCAGTACTTATTTGTGTGATTATTGATGTTATTACTACATATACAGTAGGAACAACATTTGCTGAGGCAGTCATTACATTATTACAACCATTATTTAGTGCTGCTGATGGATATTTAGGGATTTGTATTATTTGGGGAGCTATGGCAATGTTCTGGTTTGTTGGAGTACATGGACCATCAATTGTTGAACCTGCAATTGCCGCAATCATTTATGCAAATGTAGAAACAAATTTACAGTTATTCAAAGCAGGTGAACATGCATCAAATGTACTTACAGTTGGATTAGGAAACTTTGTTGGTACGATGGGTGGTACAGGAGCTACATTAGTTGTTCCATTCTTATTCATGTTATTTGCAAGATCAAAACAATTAAAAGCAGTTGGTAAAGCATCATTTGTACCTGTATGTTTTGCAGTAAATGAGCCATTGCTATTTGCTACACCGATTGTATTGAACCCATACTTCTTTGTTCCATTTTTATTAGCACCAATGGTAAATGTTAGTATTTTCAAGTTCTTTGTTGATGTCTTAAATATGGATTCATTTATGTATGTACTTCCATGGGCAACGCCAGCACCAGTTGGGTTGATCCTTGGAACTGGAGTTAGTATTCTAGCAGTTGTATTAGCAGTTGTTCTTATTGTTGTGGATTCAATAATATATCTACCATTTATTAAAGCGTATGATGATAGTTTACTAATCGAAGAAGCGCAGAAGGCAAAAGAACTTGAAACGATGGATTCGCAAGAAAAAACAGTTACAGTAGAAAAAGTACGTAAAGAACTTACAGATAATGTAAATGTACTTGTACTTTGCGTTGGTGCAGGAACAAGTGCAATGTTTGCAAATGCAATTGAAGAAGGTGCAAAAGAATCTGGAACACCAATGACTGCGCAAGCTGGAGCATATGGGTCACATTATGATATTCTTAAAAACTTCGATGTTGTGGTTTTATCACCACAAGTTCAATCGCATTTAGATGAAGTCAAAGATGCAGCAAAAGATTTAGGTATTAAAGTTGTAGCAACTAAAGGTGCACAGTATATCGCACTAACAAAAGATCCAAAAGGAGCTGTGAACTTCATTTTGGATGTATTAGAAAAATAAAAATAATGAATACGGAAAGTAACTTAACTGTTACTTTCCAAATATAGGTTTGAAATTTGGAGGTAAACATGAAATTCGCAGAAGATTTTATTTTTGGTGGAGCGACTGCAGCATATCAATGTGAAGGAAGCACTCGAGCATATGGAAAAGGAGCGGTGTCTTGGGATGAGTTTTTAGAAGAAAAAGGACGATTCCAAGCAAATCCAGCAAGTGATTTCTATCATCAATATCCAGTTGATTTGAAGTTGTGCAAAATGTTTGGAGTTAATGGAATTCGTATTTCTATTTCGTGGGCAAGAATCTTTCCAGATGGAACTGGTGCTATCAATCAACAAGGAATTGATTACTACCATGATGTGTTTAAAGAATGTCGCAAGAATGGGGTTGAACCGTTTGTTACATTACATCATTTTGATACACCTATCGAATTGTACAAAAACGGAGATTTCTTAAGTAATGATACCATTGATGCATTTGTGAAATATGCAGCATTCTGCTTTGAAGAATACAAAGATGAAGTCACATATTGGTTTACTTTCAATGAAATATGGGCAGTTGCTACAAATCAATATATTGAAGGGACGTTTCCATATGGAGAAAAATACAATGTAACCAAAGCATTTCAAGCCATGCATAATATGATGCTAGCGCATGCAAAAGCAGTCCTAGTATATAAAGAAAAAAACTATGAAGGAAAAATCGGTGTTGTACAATCACTTGAGTATAAATATCCGTTTAATGAGTTGAAAATTGAAGATATTCAAGCAGCCAAAAATGAAGATGTGTTGCAAAATCAATTTTTACTTGATGCTACATTCTTAGGTGAATATAGTTGTGAGACATTAGAAATTGCAAATAAATTAGCATCTTTACAAGGTGGGAAGATTATCATTCGTGATGAAGATTTAGAAGTGATGCGTAAAGCAGCAAAGCTAAATGACTATCTTGGAATGAACTATTATCAAAGTCGTTTCATTCAAGCGTATGATGGAGAAAACGATATTTTCCATAATGGAACTGGTGAGAAAGGTACCTCTCGATTCTGTTTGCAAGGTGTTGGGGAACGTATGGAAAAAGATGGAATTGATCGTACGGATTGGGATTGGTTAATCCATCCTGAAAGTATGTTTGATATGTTACTTCGAATTAAGTTACAGTATCCAAACTATAAAGAAATCTATATCACAGAAAACGGTATGGGTTACAAAGATGATTTTGAAGATGGGATTATTGATGATACACCAAGAATTGACTATGTAAGAAGACACTTATATTACTTGCTTAAAGCAGTAGAATCAGGAGTAAATGTAAAAGGATATTTTATCTGGTCGTTAATGGATATGTTCTCATGGACAAATGGATACAATAAGCGTTATGGTCTATTCTACATTGACTATGAAAGTCAAAAACGTTATCCAAAAGCATCAGCATATTGGTATAAGCGTATCTCACAAACAAAGGAGTTAGAATGAATATAGATTATAAAGCAGTCATTTTCGATTTCAATGGAACGTTGTTTTTTGATAACGACAAACATATTAAAGCGTGGGGAGAAATTTCAAAAAAACTACGCGGAATCGAACTTCAAGAAGCTGAGTTGTTGGAACACATTAACGGTGTTCCAAACAACAAAGTTATCCAATATATGTTGGATGGTAAAGCTACTGACCAACAGATGGCACAGTATTCCTTACTAAAAGAAGAAATATATAGAGACTTTTGTAAGAAAGATACGGATACATTTCATTTGGTTAAGGGGAGTGTAGAATATTTTGATAAACTCAAAAGCCAAAATATACCATTTACAATAGCAAGTGCATCAATAAAGGAAAACATAGATTTCTTTATAGAATCTTTTGGCTTAGATGCTTGGATTCAACCATCTGATATTATATTTGATGATGGAACTTATAAAAACAAAGTTGCAATGTTTAAAAATGCAGCAAAAAAATTACACACACCAATTGAAGATATTCTAGTTATCGAAGATTCTATTAGTGGTATAAACAATGCAGCAGAAGCTGGATGTCGCAATATTGTTGTGGTCGATTCAGCAAATCAATATGAGATTTATAAGAAACTGCCTTATGTAAAAAAGGTAATTAAGGATTTTACAGAATTAGTATAAGTAAAATTCATGTGTGAAAAAAGGGGACAAAAATGAATAAAATAATTAAAAATGGAACCATATTCTTAATGGGTGTTTTCATTGTGCTTACATGTTTAGCGAACTATAAACATCCTACAATGATGAAAGATGAAGATGCAAATGAAGAAATAAGTGTTCAAAAAGTAGATAATTTGAGTAGTGATTTTATACTGGGTGCAGATGCATCAAGTGTAATATCTGTTGAAGATAGTGGAGGGAAGTACTATAACTTTGATGGAGTAGAACAAGATGTGTTTGAGATTATGGCAGATGCAGGGGTCAACTACATTCGTGTAAAAGTATGGAATGACCCATATGATGAAAATGGCAATGGGTATGGTGGAGGAAACTCCGACTTAGCGAAAGCGATTGAAATCGGAGAACGTGCAACTGCAAATGGAATGAAACTCTTAGTTGATTTTCACTATTCAGATTTCTGGGCAGATCCAGGTCGTCAAAATGCACCAAAAGCATGGGAAGGATTATCAGCAGATCAAAAAGCTGTTGAAATATACAATTATACAAAAGAAAGTTTAGAAGCTTTTCAAACAGCTGGTGTTGATGTTGGTATGGTTCAAGTAGGAAATGAGACAACAGGTCAGGGAATCTGTGGAGAAACAAAACTTGAAAATAAAGTTAAGTTGTTTCATGCGGGAAGCAAAGCGATTCGTGATGTAAATTCAGATATTAAAGTGGTAGTACATTTTACAAATCCTGAAAAAGGAAATCCATATAATTATACAAAAGAATTATATGATGCAGGAGTAAACTTTGATGTTGTTGCTACTTCATACTATCCAGTGTGGCATGGAACTTTAGGACAATTATCAACGCAATTAAATCGAATTGCTGATGATTTTGATAAAGAGGTGATGGTAGCCGAAACAGCGTATCCTTATACATTGGCAGATGGTGATGATCAAGCAAACTTAATTAAAAACACAAACCAACTTAAAGGATATGAAGCTTCAGTTGATGGCCAAGCGGATATGTTTAGAGATGTTGTTAATACCGTAAATAATGATGTAAAGAACAATAAAGGGATTGGTGTCTTTTATTGGGAGAATACTTGGATTCCAGTAAACGAAGGAAAAGGAAAACGCGCTGATAACTTAGCGTTATGGGAAACGTATGGATCAGGATGGGCAACAAAAGCTGCAACATCATATGATAAAAGTCCTACAGGTAGTGGGATTGCAACTACTTCAAACTATGGTGGTACTGAAGTTGATAATCAAGCGATGTTTGATTTTGCTGGACATGCTTTACCTTCATTGAATGTATATAAGTATGTTTTTACAGGTTACAACGAAGAACCTGAAGTAGATGTAATAAACCTTCTCCAAAATCCAGGATTTGAAGATGAAGATATGACAATGTATGATATATCGCAAAGTTATGTATCTCGTAAAACGGATGATCCACTTACTGGTGATTATAGTGTGCACTTTTATAATGAGGAACCAATTGAATTTGAGATAAGTCAAGAAGTGAGTCTACCAGCAGGTAAACATAAATTCACACTACATATTCAAGGAGGGGCAAATACAGATACTTCAGATATTTATTCATTTATTGAAATCGATGGAGAGAAAAATCACAAACAACGTATCGAACTTGATGGTTGGTGCAATTGGCAAGAACCAACGATTACTTTTGATTTGGAATCCGAAGCGACAGTAAAAGTTGGTTTATATGTAAAAGCAGAAGCGTTCAGTTGGGGAACTAGTGATGATTGGCAACTTGTTACAAAAGAGAAATTGAGCATAGTTAATAAAGATATCTTACAAGAGCTAATCGACAAAGCAATTGCACTAGAACAAGCAGATCTTTATACATCATCAACTTGGTTAAACTATGTAACTGCTTTAGATCATGCAAAATTTGTGTTAAATGATGTGCAAGCAACACAAGAACAAGTTGATGAAGCAATTCAATTATTAACACAAAAGCAAGCAGATCTTAAGAAGCTTCAAATAGATAGCAGTGACGAAAATAAACAGAATAATCAAAGTGATAAAGAAAATAATGATTTAAGTAACAAAAATCAAAATATTAATAATCAAAATGATAATACAAAAAACAACGAAGCATCAAAGAATCCAAGTATTGCAACTTTTGATGCAAGTAATAAAGCCGCATGGTTACTTCTTGTGCTGGCTTCACTTAGTATAGTAGGCATCACAGTAAGAAAAAGACTAAACTATCGTAATAGATAAAAGTTTCGAATCTCTGACTTATGATAATCAATAAAAAGGTTGGTTTTATGACTAACCTTTTTATTAAAATGAAATAGTAAACGATATCTATGCATATTTGTCTTATTTAACAAGTCATTTGTATAAATTAACAAACATATTGACACGATTATAGTAAACGTTTACTATAAATGTGTAAGGGGGTAGTCTATGAAAGTAACAATACATGATGTCGCAAAGAAAGCTGGTGTATCTGTAGCTACTGTATCAAGAGTAGTAAATGGAAATTATCCAGTAAATATAAAAACGAAGGAAAAAGTACAAGCAGTAATTGATGAATTACAGTTTGTGCCAAATGTACAAGCACAAGAAATTAAGCTTGGTGCATCAAAAACAATCGGAGTGATCGTACCTAGTATTGATAACATGTTCTTCTCTGAGGTTGTAAATGGAGTCGAACGCGCTTTAAATGAGAAAAACTATTCGTTATTATTAACGTTTTCAAAAAACCAAAAGGATATGGAACTTGCTTGTGTACGTAACTTAATTGCAAGAAATGTTGCTGGGATTATTATTGCTGACCCGGTTACGGAAAATATGGATCAAGAAAATTTCAAAAGTATTGTTGGAAATGTTCCACTAATCTTTATTAACGGAGATCCAAGTCACAGTGATTTCTCTTTTGTTTTAAGTGATGAAGTAAAAGGAACTAGAGAAGCACTTGATTTTCTTTGGGAAATAGGACATAAAGATATTCTTTTTGTTAGAGGAAATGATAGTTATTCATACGATATCAAACAAGAAATTTTCATCGAGTTTTGTGCACAACATTCACTAGATGCAACAAACCGGATTGTGACTAGTGGAGATGGAAATAGTGCGCAAGTAATTGAAAATACAGCTAGACTACTCTATGACGTATTATCCAAGCAAAGATATGATGCAATCTTTTGTTGTAATGACTTGATGGCAATGGGATGTATGAGTGCATGTAAGAAGTTACAAATTCAAATACCTCAAGATCTTGCACTTATTGGGTTTGATAATACCTTACTAAGTAAATATTGTAGTCCAATGCTTACTACCGTGGATCAACATATGCATCTACTTGGCTATAATGCAGGTGGATTGGTTTTAGAAAATATTGAAACAGGACAACGTGGAAAACGCATTGTCTTAAATACAAGTCTGATTGTTCGTGAATCAGCAGCCAAATCGTAAAGGAGAAAATAAAATGGCAAACATTCAAACACTCATTGAAGAAATGAAAACCGGAAAACATGATGCAGATTTATTGGAATTATATGTGGATGAAAGTGTAATTGAACGTCAAAAAGCACGTTATGTACTTGCACTTGAAACATTCAAAGATCATTTTGGTGATAAAGAGGTTCGTGTATACTCTGCACCTGGGCGTAGTGAAGTTGGTGGAAATCATACAGATCACCAACGTGGACGTGTACTTGCTGCTGGAGTAAATTTAGATACGATTGCTGTAGTTGCAAAACGTGATGACGATGTTATCGTGGTAGATTCAGAAGGGTTTAATATCAAACCAGTAAATGCTGCAATCTTAGACATCAATGAAAAAGAAGCAGGAACATCTGAAGCAATTATTCGTGGGGTTGCAGCAGGTATCAAAAACAAAGGTGGTATTATTGGTGGATTTGAAGCGTATATGACAAGTGATGTTCTTGAAGGGGCAGGATTATCAAGTAGTGCTGCTTTTGAAACCTTACTTGGAACGATTCTTTCACATGAATATAACGAAGGAAGTATTTCTGCTGTCGATATTGCGAAAATTGGACAATATGCTGAAAATGAATACTTTATGAAACCTTGTGGTTTGATGGATCAAATGGCTAGTTCTGTAGGAAGTTTTATTACAATTGACTTCAAGGATCCAAAAAACCCAATTGTCGAAAAAGTAGACTTTGATTTTGACTCTTCAAATCACAGTTTATGTATTGTTGATACGAAAGGAAGTCATGCAGATTTAACAGATGAATATGCAGCTGTACCTGCAGATATGAAAAAAGTAGCAAACTATTTTGGAAAAGATGTATTACGTGAAGTAGATTCAAATGAATTCTATGCAAATGTAGGAGATATCCGTAATGCGATTGGTGATCGCCCAGTACTTCGTGCATATCATTTCTTTGGCGATAATGATCGAGTGGTTGATGAAGTAGCTGCATTAAAGGCAAATGATTTTGAAACATTTAAAAACTTAGTAAAGGCAAGTGGAGATAGTTCGTTTAAATACTTACAAAACGTATACTCAAATAAAAACATCAATGAGCAAAATATCTCAACTGGTCTTGCAATGAGTGAATACATACTTCAAGGAAAAGGTGTATGTCGTGTGCATGGTGGAGGATTTGCTGGAACGATTCAAGCATTTGTGCCAAATGAAATGCTTACAACATACAAACAAGGAATTGAGGCAGTATTTGGTGAAGGTAGTTGTTATGTATTGAAAGTGCGTCCATTTGGTGGACATAAAGTATTTGCGTAAGGAAAGAAGGAATAAAGATGAAAGTACTAGTATTGGGTGGAGCTGGTTACATCGGTTCACATACGGTTTACACATTAATTGATCGCGGGTATGAAGTTGTTATCGTGGATAACTTGCAAACGGGTTTTGAAAGTTTAATTCATCCAAAAGCAACCTTTTACAAAGGTGATCTAAGAGATAAAGAATTTTTACTTGATGTATTTAAAAAAGAAAACGTCGATGGAGTCATTCACTTTGCGGCAAATTCACTAGTTGGTGAAAGTATGCAAAAACCATTAGCTTACTATGATAATAATGTCTATGGGACACAAATATTACTTGAAGTGATGCATGAAACAGGTGTGAAGGATATTGTGTTCTCATCAACAGCAGCAACATATGGCGATGCTAAAAAAATGCCAATTGAAGAAACAGATATCACGAATCCAACAAATACATATGGGGAAACAAAACTAACAATGGAAAAAATGATGAAGTGGTGTGATGTTGCATATGGAACAAAATATGTTGCACTACGTTACTTCAATGCATGTGGTGCACATCCAAATGGAAAAATTGGAGAACTACATCAACCAGAAACGCATTTAATTCCACTTGTACTACAAGTCCCATTAGGAAAACGTGAATTCATTTCTGTATTTGGTGATGATTATGATACACCTGACGGTACTTGTATTCGTGATTACATTCATGTTCTAGATTTAGCTGATGCACATATACGTGCACTAGAATATTTAAAAGCAGGAAATGAAAGTAATGTATTTAACTTAGGAAATGGTGTTGGTTTCTCTGTGCTTGAAATCATTGATGCAGCTAGTGAAGTTGTTGGTAATTCAATCAATCGTAAAATCGAAGCACGTCGTGCAGGAGATCCCGCTCGTTTAATTGCTTCAAACAAAAAAGCAAAAGAAGTGCTTGGATGGGATCCAGCATGGACAGACGTAAAAGCAATTATTGAAAGTGCTTGGAACTTTCACAAAGGACAAAACTAATGGATTACCTAGTAAGTGAATTATTAAATTATGGTATACATACAAAACTCATTGGGGATGAGGAAGTTGTATATAGTGCAAATTTAATATTGGATGTACTAGGACTTGATACATTTACATTACAAGAAGTTCATGAAAATCGAGAATTGGTGGAGATTCTTGATGATATACAAGCACAACAACTAGAAGCAGGTAAATTAGAAGATTTACAAGCAACAAAAGAGATCTTTCGGGCAAAACTAATGAATACAATGGTTCCTAGACCACATACGGTTATTGAAAAATTTTATGTGGACTATGAGCAACATCCTAAACAAGCAAGTGACCATTATTATAATTTTTCGATTCATACAAACTATATTCAAAAAGATCGAATGGGTTTAAATCGTAAGTGGAAAACTGCAACACCATATGGAGAAATTGACATTACAATCAATCTAGCAAAACCAGAAAAGGATCCAAAAGATATTGCAGCCGCAAAACATGTAAAATCTACAGAGTATCCAAAATGTTTGTTATGTAAGGAAAATGAAGGATATGCTGGAACACTTAGTCATCCAGCACGAAGCAATCATCGTATAATTCCTTTACGATTAAATGAGCAAACATATTTTATGCAATATTCACCATATGTGTATTACAACGAGCACTGCATTATCTTCAATAAGGAACATAAGCCGATGGCAATTGATCAAAATGCGTTTCAAGCGTTATGTGACTTTGTGGATTTCTTACCTCATTACTTTATTGGTAGTAATGCAGATTTACCAATTGTGGGAGGAAGTATTTTAAGTCATGATCATTTCCAAGGTGGAAACTATACCTTTGCAATGGCAAAAGCAAACACACTTGATGAATATGGAAGCACAAGATATGCAGACTTACATTATGGTCGTCTAAATTGGCCAATGTCTGTAATCCGCGCAACCTCTAAAAATAAAGAAGATATGGTTTCATTTGCTTGTGATGTACTTGAACATTGGAAGAAGTATTCAGATGAAAAGGTACATGTTCTAGCAAATACAAATGGAGAAAGACACAATACGATTACGCCAATTGTTCGTAAAGTAAATGATACATATGAAATGGATTTGGTATTGCGTAATAATCGAATAAGTGATACGTATCCAGATGGAATATTCCATCCACACAGCCAATATCATAATATTAAAAAAGAAAATATTGGTTTAATTGAAGTAATGGGACTTGCAGTGTTACCTGCACGTCTTGTACATGAATTAGATGTGATTAAAGAAAGTTTTCTTCAAGGAAAGGCACACTTGCCAACAGAAATTCGTGTTCATCAAAACTGGTATGAAAACTTATTGGAAAAACATGCAAATATCGATGCTAACAAAGTAGATACGATGTTACAAGATGAAGTAGGACAGGTATTTTTACATGTATTAGAAAATGCTGGTGTGTTTAAACAAGATGAAGAAGGACAACAAGCATTTACACGATTCTTAAAAACAATTGATTAGTCATCAAAGGAAAGAAGGACAAAATGAATATACATAATGAAGTCATTGATAAGAAAAGAAATATTTTATTATACACACTTGAAAACGAATACCTAACCATCAAAATTACAAACTTAGGTGCTAGTATTGTTTCTGTGATGTATAAAGATGGCACGGATGTCGTACTTGGCTATGATGATATTCTTTCATATGATGAGAATCCAAATTATTTTGGAGCAACAATTGGACGATGTGCAAATCGAATTGCAAATGCAACCTTTTCATTAGATGGTAAAGATTACGAATTATATCCAAATGATGGAATTCATTCTTTGCATGGTGGAAAAGAAGGATTTAATAAGAAGATCTTTCATGCGACAACCATTGCAAACGGTGTGAGCATGCAATATCTAAGTGCGGATGGTGAAGAAGGCTATCCTGGTGATTTAGATGTGCAAGTTGTATTTCAATTAGATAAAGAAACATTAAGCATCTCTTATCATGCAACACCTTCAAAAGATACATTGATTAATTTAACCAATCATATGTACTTTGCTTTGCAAGGTGAAGGAAATGGCAGTATTGAATATCAAACGCTGCAAGTGCAAGCTAGCACGTTCATGGAAAACCAAACAGATCATTTAGCTACAGGTAAAATTGCATCTGTACAAGGTCGACCACATGATTTTCGTACAACAAGTTCGATTGTAGATGCATTGCAACATGATGAAGATGAACAAATCAAAACATGTGATGGATTTGATAATTTCTTTATGTTTGATGAAGACCAACGAAAGGAAGTTATTGTAAAAGATGCAAAAAGTGGAAATAAACTGATTGTGAAAACGGATTTACCTGGATTTCACTTATATGTTCCTAACTATGAACCAGCAATTCAAGGCAAACAAAATCATGCATATCTTGGAAATTGTGCCTTATGTATCGAAACAAGTTATGCACCTGATGCAATTCATAACCAAGAACATCCAGATGTTATATGTAAAGCAAATGAACCTTTTGTTTCTACAACATCTTACACATTTACAAAATCTTAAATTAAACTGTCGTGAGAGCGGCAGTTTTTCGTGTGACGGGCAGTCATGCATATAGTCCTCAAACTGCAATGGAAATTGGCAAAGTAAAAAGTAGAACTAGTCAAAAGTTGAAGGAGAGGATATTCTCTATGAGGTGAAAGACCTCTAACAACAAAGGGTGCAGCCATGTTGTATAGTGAAGTTTAGTGCGGTATCGTGAGGTACTGTGCCAAGGAAATGGATGGTGCGTCTCAAAAGGGTGCAACGGACAAATTGACAGGCGTGAATATATCAAGGTGATGTGGCATGAGTAAGGTGATGACCTCGCGAAAAAGTTGGGAAATCCCATGTGTGATGAGAAAGACCGCAAGCACTCAAAACGACCGCTTGTGTGTAAACCCACTGCATGAAGAATACTGTATGAAAACAAAAAGAAAGAATCAGAAGCGAACTAAAAGTGGCGGCCGATTCTTTAGATATGAACTAGCAAAATAACTGTCATTACAACATAAACTATCGAAACATGTTGGAAAGCCGTATACGTTAGTAGCGTACGTACGGTTTGATAAGGGGCGATTGAAGTAATTCAGTCGCCTACTTTTTATGTATTCATAAGCGTATTATAGATAAGAAACAATGTATTTTATAAAGGAAAGGTTGTATATGACTGAAAATGAACTGTCTATGTCAATTGTGTCAATTCCTGTATTTTAATGGATAGAATAATTTTTTCAAAAAGTGTGGAAGTTTTTGCAAAAACGATGTGTCACTCATTATACCAAGAGGAAAAAATGTGAGGAGTGATGTAGAAATGTGATGTGAAAGGAAGGAAATTGGTGTGAAAAATAAATTTAATTATGTTGATGAGACGGTGATTCGAAAAGCGCAACACGGGGATGTAGATGCATTTTCATCAATCTACAAAGCACACTACAATCAAGTGTATTTTGTAGCATGTCAATATTACAGGGATGAGGAAATTGCAAAAGATATCGTTCAGGAAGTATTCATTCTCGTTTTTCGAAAAATCAAAGAGCTAAGAAACCCGGAGGCTTTTAGTTTATGGTTGCGAAAAATAACATACTCAGTATGTATGAATCAGGGACGACGAAAGATGCAAATTATTGACTTAGGTGAAAATAAGAGTATTGAAGATTTTAAAGATCAGAAAGGCGTATCAGCTGCCAAAGAATTCGAAAATACAAGAATTAAAGAAGTTATTTTCGAATCATTAGATACGATGAGTGATTCATTAAAAGAGGTAGGATTGTTGCGGTACTATGAAGGATTACAAATTGAAGAAATTGCTGAACTTTTAGTGATTCCAAAAGGAACAGTGAATTCAAGATTGAATCGAATTCGTAAGAAGCTACAAGTAGATTTAAAGAACCAAGGGATATCACCAAACAGTTACGTGTTTGCTTTATCACCGATGATCTTACAAACGTTGTATCGGGAATTTAGTACACGATTTGTATTAAACCAACAAGCTAGTATGGAAATATTACAATCCATATTGCAACCAAAACATGTTGCGAAAACTGCAGTCTTGTTAAAACTATTGTTTGGAGGAGCTATTGGGGCAGGTGTGATTGCTGGAGCAATTATATTCATCCCATCTTCTCAACCAACACCTGTAAAACAAGAGCCAGTAAAGCAAGAAGTAGTTTATGCAAAAATAAAAAATATTACATATAACGAGGCTTGGACAAATAAAGCTGTACCATTACATGTGGAAACAACAGATGGGCAGTACGATGAGTTATGGATTGATGGCAAAAAAGAAGATGCCATTACAGAAAATGGGAAACATAAAGTTCAGTTAGTATCAAAGGGAAAAGTTATTGATGAAAAGGAAATAGAAATATCAAATATTGATATTCATAGTCCAAATGGAACTTATAAAAAAGAGGGTGATACATTTACGTATTACCTATATGATGATGCATCAGCTATCGATAGTAACAGCATACGGTTTTATCGTGATGAACAAAGAAGTTCATCGTACACATATGATGCAGAAAATCACATTTTGAGAATTGTTTCTCCAGGGAAAAGTATAGATTATTTTTATATTAGTGATTATGCCGGAAATGAGTTAGAAATAGTGATTCATTAAAAAGAAAAAGGATGGAAATATATGATGACAAGAAAAATAAAGAGAATACATAATGCAAGTAAGGTATTACTTGTGTGTATCATTGCTTTAACAAGCATGGTAGCACATACATATGCATCAGAAGTTGATGTAATGCAAGCAGGTACAACGAAAAATGGAACAATTAATGAACCAAGTTGGAGTGCAAATGAGAGTGTAAGTACACAAGCAGAATTGGAAGCCGCAATTGTAAGTGCAACTCAACCAACAACGATTCAATTGAGTCAGGACATTGTACTGACTTCCACAATTACAATTCCTACGGATAAAGTGATTGCACTTACATCTTCAACAAATACAGTTGCACTAGATGGGAATGGTGCAGTTCGTGTAATTCATAATTATGGAACATTGTATGTAAAAGATATGGTAATTAAAAATGGACTTCATCCAGATCGCGGTTCAGCAATCTATAATGAAGCAAGTGCAGTACTTGTACAACAAGGTGCGATCATTGAAGACAATGTACATACTGGAGGTAGTTTACATGATGTGACTATCAATAAAATGTCTGGTGGTACAGTATATAATGAGGGAATGTTTACTTTGCAAAGTGGAGTAATTCGTAATAATCAAGCAGCAAATGGTGGTGGAGTTCAAAACTACAATGGTGCGACATTTATTATGGAAAACGGTGAAATATCAAACAACACAACAAAGCAATCTGGTGGGGCAATTCAAACTACTGGTGCAAGTGTTGTCATTAATGGAGGAAAGATTTCTCACAACAGAACTACCACAAGTGGTGGTGCGATATATGCGCATACACGTACTGTAGATGCGTTTACTGAAATATCATCAAGTGTAGTAATAACAGGTGGTGAAATTTCTAACAATGCTGGTGAATGTGGTGGAGCAATTCATAGTGTTGGTTCACCGGTTACTATTTATGGAGGAACAATTTCAAATAACACTGCAACGAATAGTGGTGGTGGACTCTATGGAATACTTGGTACAGCAATGACAATTTATGGTGGCCATATTGATGGGAACACAGCAGATCTTCGTGGAGGAGGAATAAGTATTAGTGACAATTCTTCTTCACTTACGATTTATAATGTTGAATTATTAAATAATACTGCTGCTGAATTTGGTGGTGCGATTGATAATGGTGTAGAAATGATAATGCATGATGGAGTTATTAGCGGAAATACAGCGAAAAATGGAGGAGCGATTTTCCAATCAAAAACAAGTGCTACGATCAAAATCGACAAAGCAACAATTTCAAATAATGTGGCTTCAATTGACGGTGGAGCAATCTTGATACGATATATTGATCCAAAGCAAGTACAACCTTCACATGCATCACAACTAGAGAAGATTAAAATCGGTGCTGATGTTGTATTCTCAAACAATAAAGCTTCATTCTCAACTAGACTTCGTAAAGAACATGAAGCGCTTCATGCAGATAAAATAAAAACAACTACATTTACAGCACCATTTACACATGCATACAATAATAATGATATAAGCTATCGAGACTATTTAAAGACGGTTACTTTTGATCCAAATGGTGGTTCTTTAGAAGATGATGAGCCACGCCTTACGCCTAGTGAAGAAACAATTGATTCATTACCTTCAGACCCAGTGCGTGATGGATATACATTCGTTGAATGGAATACAGAATCAGATGGTTCAGGATATACATTTACAGATAAAACAAAAGTGGATGATGATGTAACTATCTATGCAGTATGGGAAAAGAATGATGATCCAGTAGATCCAGTAGACCCGGTTAATCCAGTGGACCCAGTTGATCCAGTTGATCCAGTAGACCCGGTTGATCCGATTGATCCAGTAGACCCAGTAGATCCAGTAGACCCAGTAGATCCAATTGATCCAGTAGATCCAGTAAAACCAGGAAATGATAAAAATACAGAATTACGTCCAAGTGTGGCGAATCCAAGCGCAACAACAACTGTGAAAACAGGTGATACAACATCTGTAGGTGTTTATTTTACCCTAGCAGTACTTGCAGGATGCATGCTTCTTGTGCTTCAAGTGAGAAATGCAAAAAAGACGGGTAAGGATGTATAATTTATAATATAGAGAAACAGGTAGGAAACTACTTGTTTTCTTTTGTAACTGGACGAAATGATGCTTTGCAAGTATACTTGGGAGTGCAAACCAAAGAAAGTAAAGATAATGAAGAAATTTAATACATACGGATTTGAAAAAGATATTGTAAAAGCAATAGATACGTTAGGTTATATACAACCCACAAAGGTTCAAGAGCAGTTATTTCCTGTGATTTTAAACAATGAAGATGCGATTGTGAAATCACAAACAGGAAGTGGAAAAACTGCTGCTTTTGCAGTGCCTATTTTAAATCAACTACAATGGGATATTCGAACACCACAAGTACTTGTTTTAGTACCCACTAGAGAGCTTGCTTTACAAGTAAAAGATGAAATGTTTAATCTAGGTAGATATAAACGACTAAATACACAAGCTATATTTGGAAAGATGTCTTTTGAAGGACAAAGAAAACAATTAGCACAACGTACACATGCTGTCGTTGGAACTCCTGGACGTGTACTTGATCATTTACAACAAAATACACTCGATGTAAGCAATATTAAGTTTGTCGTGATTGATGAAGCAGATGAAATGTTTACAATGGGTTTCGAAGAAGAAATGTATCAAATTTTGCAACAACTGCCATCAAATCGTGTGAATATATTACTATCAGCAACACTAGATGAACATATTGAAAAACTTTGTTCAAGATATATGGAAAAGCCTACGTATATTGAAGTGACAAGTGAGCGAAATGTCTTTGATTTGATACATCAAGATGCATACGAAGCAGACAATAAAGATGAATTGCTACAGGCTATCTTAATAAACGAAAATCCTGAAAGTGCAATTGTTTTCTGTAATATGCAAGAAACAGTAAATCATGTAGCAAGTGAAATTCTATTTGATACAAAAGTTGCGCGTAAGTTACATGGTGGAATGGATCAAAAAGATCGAATCAAAGTAATTACAGACTTTAAACTGGGATATTTTCGTTATTTAATTGCAACTGATGTTGCAGCTAGAGGTCTAGATATTGAAAAGGTTGAATTGATTGTAAATTATGATGTTCCCACAGATGTACAAACCTATGTACATCGTATTGGACGAACAGGTCGTATAGATCATGAAGGAAAAGCAATAACATTATTTGAGCCGCAACAAAGAAAGCAGATCAAATCATTTGAAGATGAACTACAGACAATAATTCAAATGCAGACACCATTACATATGGAAGATGTAGAAGATAAACGACAAATATATGAACAAACACTACAACAAAAACGCAAACTTATTAAAGAAAAGAGTCTAGCATTTAACAATGATATTATGAAGTTGCATATTAATGCTGGAAAGAAAACGAAGATGCGTGCTGGTGATATTGTAGGTGCAATTACTTCTATTGAAGGAATTCATGCTGAAGATATTGGCGTGATTGCAATTGTTGATGTTTCTACATTTGTTGAAATCTTGAATGGTAAAGGTCAGAAAGTATTTGATGCACTACAAAACTTGCCAATCAAAGGAAGAATACGTAATGTAAGTAAAGCGAACATCACAAAATACGAACAAGATATTCGTGACCAAGATTTTTCTGAATAATGTAAAAGTGTATTAAAATGAGTTGATTAAAGCTATACATTTTATTATACATAGTTTAACAAGTATAAAACTAAAGAAGTGGAGCCATGCAAAAGACAAAATCAATAAAATTAGATACAATAAACGTGTAGTAATTTATATATATTAGGAAAGGAATGTTGAATTATGGAAAAAACTATATATCAAAAGCAACCAAACTTAGATTATCGTAGTTTAGTTATGGTTTATTTCAATGGAAGTGAACGTTATCTTGCCCACTCATTTATCCATAATGGACGTGAAGGGAAGTATTTGTCGATTTTATATAAAGATCCATTACCTGAAGGAGATTTTATTGCTGGTTGGAACTATTTAGATGATAATTCGTTCTCGATGGTAATGGTTCCAGAAGTATCACAAGAACTAGCAGTAGAAGATTTCTATGCTGCTTGGAATCCAGATATGATAACAAAAGGAATCGAAATTATTGAAGTTAAAGGATTTGATGAAATCAATCGTTTAATGGCAGATCCAGAAGTAAACCAACAAGAGTTTTTATTTTTTGGAAGAAAGTAGAAAAGCGCACAATCGTGCGTTTTTATTTTAGCCAAAAGATAGTATGATATACTTACGTAGGTGATATTATGAACACAGAAATGATACTGATTGGATTACTTATTATATTAATTGTACTGCTACTTGTCGTGCTTTTTGTTGTGTTGAAGCAACAAAAACACGAAGATCATGAAGAACTTGATCGACTACAAAAACAACTACTTGATTTTCAACTCGCAATAAGTCAAAGTGTACGAAATGATATGAATATGTTAAATGAGAATACGGCAGAGAAACTAAATAAGATGCAACAAAGCTTGAATCAACAAGTCAATGTATCTTTTGAGTCAACAGGGAAAGTGTTTCGTGAAGTGATGAATCAAATTGGTAAGATTGATAAAACACAAGAACAGTTAACATTGCTCTCACATGACATATCAAGTTTGCATAACATATTAAATGATAAGAAAACGCGTGGAATTTATGGAGAAGTAGAATTATATCAAATTTTAGAAAATGCCTTTGGTTTAGATCAAACACGCTATCAAAAGCAATATAAATTATCAAATGGACATATTGTAGATGCGATTATTTTTGGAAATGATGCTTTAGGTAAAATTCCAGTAGATTCAAAGTTTCCCTTAGAGAATTTCAATCGTTTAATGGATCCTGAATTACTACAAGCTCAAAAAACTACAGTTTACAATATGTTTAAACACGATGTGAAAAAGCATATTGATGCAATTGCGACAAAGTATTTAATTAAAGATGAAACCAGTGAGTTTGCGTATATGTTTATTCCTGCAGAGGCGATATTTTCATATATTAGTTCAAACATGGAAGAAGTTATAACGTACTCATATCAAAAACATGTCTATTTAGTTTCACCAACAACCTTAATGGCATATATTACTGCGATTAAAGCACTTTATTTAGGTCAACAAAAAAATGAAAAGATGCAAGATATTCAAATGGAGTTGAATAAACTTGCAGTGGAGTTTGATCGTTTTACTGATCGTTATCAAGCAGTTGCTAATGATTTACAACGAACACATAAAGATATGCAACAAGTACTAATTACTGCAAATAAAATAGAAAAACGCTTTAGACAAATTGAAGCAGTTGAACTTGAAGAAGTGAGTGAAACACCAAATTTGCCAACAATGTAGACAAAAATACCAAATCTTTGTAAATGTATGTTACTTCTCTTTATATCGACTATAATGAATGTATAAACAAAGAACCCCAAAAGGTTCAAACATAAATGGAGGTGTTGCGATGGATGTTGAAATCATAGACAACAGCCAAAGAAAAGTAAAACTTCAAAAGAATAGGAGGGGAGTAAATTAGATATATTGGTTGATGGTATTGTCTTCCAAAAGAATAATGAAAGAAGTAAGGATGTAAAGTCCTTGCTTTTTTTGTAGTCCATATATTGATATGAGTGCTTTCAAGGACGTGTTATGTGAAACTTGATATACTTGTTCAAGTAAAAAGGAAAAATATTTTTATTAGAAGAGAAAAAAATAGGTTGACATAATAGTTAAGTGCGTGTATTATTCAATTACTTAAATGTTAAGTTACTTAAGTATCGTGGAGGTGAGTATGCCAAGTAAAGATCGTGCGAGAAAATTTAGAGAAATGATGTATATGGCACGTCGTTTAAAACCAAGAGATGATTGCCATGAAATAAAGCATCAAGATATGATGTTTTTAAATGGAATTAAGAAAATTGGAAATGGAGAACCAATTAAAATTAGTCAAATTGCCAAAAAATTCCGTTTTAGTGCACCGGCTGCGACACAAGTTGTGCGTAAACTTGAAGAACGTGGCTTGGTTGAACGTATTATTCGAGATGACGACCGAAGAAGTGTTTACATCCAAGTATCTGAATTAGCAAATGTAGAAATCCGCAAAATCGAAACTCAAATGAATCAACGCTTAAATGCAATTCTTGATTATTTAGGTGATGAGGATACGGATGAACTATTACGTATTATGGAAAAAATGGTGAAATACCTCGATGAAGAAGAGAAGGAAAGGAACTGTAAATGATTAAAACGTTTAAATACTTAAAGAAGTATTGGTGGATGTTACTGCTGGTTGTGGGTTTATTATATGGACAAGCACAAGCAGAATTAGCCCTGCCGGATTATATGAGTGACATCATCAGCAACGGAATACAAGCTGGTGGATTCGATAGCGGTGTCCCTGAGATGATGAGTAAGGATACGTATGACCATACGTTGATTTTCATGGATGAAAAAGATGCAAAAGTGATGGAAGATAGTTATGATTTTATCGCATTTGAAGATATTAAAAATGACGAACTACCTGAAGAAATCGATTTATCAAATACAAGTGTTATTAAAGATAGTGGGATTTATGTACTAAAAGATCTTAGTGATGCAAAATTTGAAAAATTAGATGAAGTGATGAATGTTCCATTCCTTATGGTTAATGGGATGGAAAGCATCAACGAAGGAAATACAAGTTATATAGACGAAGACCAAGCAAAGCAAATGCAAGAAGTCATAGATCAACTTCCAGAAGGTATGAGTATTTTTGATGCCTTACAAATGCAACCAAAAGAAGATACCTTGAAGATGGTTGATGAGCAAAAAGCAAAATTGGAAGAACTTGGTTCGGTAGCAAGTATGTCCATGGTGAAAGGTGAATATGAACGCTTAGGTGTAGATACACAACGGGTTCAAAACAATTACATCTTTGCCACAGGAACAAAGATGCTTGCAATTTCACTAGGTGGAGTAATTTGTGCAATATTAGTTGGATTTTTAGCAAGTTTAATTGGGAATGGTGTTGCTAGACGAATGCGTCAAGATGTATTTGAAAAAGTGGAAAGTTTTTCAAATGAAGAATTCAATAAATTCTCAACAGCAAGTTTAATAACTCGTACAACAAATGATATTCAACAAATTCAAATGATTCTAATTATGGGAATGCGAATGATTATTTATTCACCGATTCTAGCCTTTGGTGCGATTATGAGAGTGTTGAATGATGGTTCGGGTATGATTTGGATTATTGTGTTAGTCGTTGCAGTTATTATGGGTATTATGGCTACTACATTTGCAGTTGCTGGTCCAAAATTCAAAATCGTTCAAAAACTAATTGATAAAATCAACTTAGTTATGCGTGAAGACTTAAGTGGAATGTTAGTTATTCGTGCTTTCCATACTGAAAAGTATGAAGAAGCAAGAATGGAAAAAGCAAACCGCGATCAAATGAAAGTACAACTATTTACTGGACGTACGATGGCAGTAGTGATGCCACTAGTGCAATTTATCTTTAGCGCAACAAGTTTACTTATTGTATGGGTTGCAGCACATCAAATTGATTTAGGAAATATGCAAATTGGTCAAATGATTGCATTTATTCAATATGCAATGCAAATCATTATGTCATTTATGATGATTGCGATTATTTCTATAATGCTACCAAGAGCATCTGCATCAGCTGCACGTGTATTTGAAGTGTTGAATACAAAATTACATATTCAAGATCCAGAAACTCCAAAAGCATTTGATACAAATGAAAAAGGATATGTGGAATTCAAAAATGTTTCGTTCCGTTACCCAGGAGCGGAAGAAGATGTATTACATGACATTAGTTTTGTGGCAAAACCAAAACAAACAACAGCATTCATCGGAAGTACGGGATCTGGAAAAAGTACAATTGTGAACTTGATTCCTCGTTTCTTTGATACAACTGATGGAACAATCGAAGTAGATGGTGTAAACATCAAAGATGTAACCCAACAAGAACTTCGTAAGAAAATTGGTTTAGTACCACAAAAAGGAGTGTTATTCTCTGGTACAATCGAAAGCAATATTAAATATAGTGATGAAAACATGAGTGATGAGCAAATGCAACTTGCTGCAGATGTTGCACAAGCAACTGAGTTTATCTCACAAAAAACAGAAGGATTTGAAAGTGAAATCGCGCAAGGTGGATCCAATGTTTCTGGTGGGCAAAAACAAAGATTATCGATTGCTCGTGCAGTTGCTAAAAATCCAGAGATTTATATCTTTGATGATAGTTTTAGTGCCTTAGACTTTAAAACGGATGCAACAGTTCGTGAAGCATTAAATAAACTTGTTGAAAAAACAGGAAGTACGATTCTTGTGGTTGCACAACGTGTTTCTTCAATTATGCAAGCAGATCAAATTATCGTGCTTGATGAAGGAGGTATTGTTGCTAAAGGTACACATGAAGAACTTATGAAATCATGTGAAGTATACCAAGAAATTGCGTATTCTCAATTAAGTAAGGAGGAGCTAGACAATGAGTAATCAACAACAAAAACAAAGAAGAGCTCCTCAAATGGGCTTTGGCCATGGTGGAAACCGCGGCGGTACAGAAAAAGCAAAAGACTTCAAAAAAGCTGTACGACAGATGATGGGATATATCTCTGCATATAAAATTCAATTAATCGTAATTATGGTATTTGCGGTTTTAAGTACAATCTTTATGATTGTTGGTCCAAAGATTCTTGGAGAAGCAACCGATTTATTAGTAACCGGAATTACCAATAAAATGTCGGGTAAAGGTGGTATTGATTTTGATGGCATCTTAGACATTATTGTGAAATTGCTAGGAATGTATTTATTTAGTGCATTATGTGGTTATATTCAAGGATTTATGATGACAGGTATGACCCAAAAGATCGCCTATAACTTGCGTAATGAAATTACTGAAAAAATCAATCGTTTGCCACTTTCATACTTTGACAAAACAAGTCAAGGAGATGTGTTAAGTCGTGTAACCAATGATGTGGATACCTTATCGCAAGGTTTACAACAATCCGTAACAAACTTAATTACATCTGTGATTTCAGTTATTGGATATGCAATCATGATGTTTAGTGTATCGTGGATGATGACAATTGTAGCTTTACTTGTCTTACCATTTTCAGCAATCATTGTTATGATGATTACCAAACGTTCACAACCACTGTTCTTTGCCCAACAACAATCACTTGGTGCATTAAATGGACACGTTGAAGAAATGTATGGTGGACACATGATAGTGAAAGCCTTTAATGGTGAAGAAGATAGCGTCCAACAATTTAAAGAATACAATGATCAACTTTATAAGTCAGGTTGGAAATCACAATTCTTAAGTGGACTTATGATGCCAATTACGCAATTTATTGGAAACGTTGGATATGTTCTTGTATGTTTAGTTGGAGGATACTTAAGTGTAAACTCGACCGTTTCGATTCTTGGTTTAACAATTACAGGTGTTGGAATTTCAATTGGTGGAATTCAATCCTTTATTACATACGTACGTTCATTTAACCAACCAATCAGTCAAATGGCACAAATTATGAACCAATTACAATCTGCAGCGGCAGCTAGTGAACGTGTCTTTGAATTCCTTGGTGAAAAAGAAATGGAACCAGATACAGCAACCCATGTAGAAATCTATGATGAAAAAGGGAATATCATCATTCCAAGTACAGTTACATTTGATAACGTTAAATTTGGATACTCACCAGATAAAATGGTAATTAATGATTTCAGTTTACGTGTTGGTGAAGGGCAAAAAGTTGCCATCGTTGGTCCAACTGGAGCTGGTAAAACAACTATAGTAAAACTATTGATGCGTTTTTATGAATTGAATGGTGGTGCCATTTATGTAGGTGATCACAACATTGATGACTTTAGACGTGAAGACTTACGTAGTGTGTTTGGAATGGTATTACAAGATGCTTGGCTATTTAGTGGAACCGTAATGGAAAACTTGCGTTATGCAAAACTAGATGCAACGGATGAAGAAGTTTACGAAGCAAGTAAAACAGCAAGAGTTGATCACTTTGTGAAAACGTTAGATCAAGGATATAACACGATGCTTGATGAAGAAACTAGTAATATTTCACAAGGACAAAAACAACTACTTACGATTGCTCGTGCATTCTTAGCGGATCCAAAAATCCTTATTCTTGATGAAGCAACAAGTAATGTAGATACACGTACCGAAGTGCTTATTCAAGAAGGAATGGATGAGTTAATGAAAGGTCGTACAAGTTTTGTAATTGCGCATAGATTATCGACGATACGTAATGCGGATGTAATCATCGTTATGGATAAAGGTGATATTGTGGAAATTGGAGACCATGATGAGCTATTGGCAAAAGATGGTTTCTATGCAAAACTATACAATGCACAATTTGAGGAAGGCGAAGAATAGTCATCCTATATAAACCCTGTATATATGCAGGGTTTTATGTTAATTGAATGTTATATAAATATAAGCATATTATCATTATATTATTGACATTATAAAAAAATAATTTATAATTTAATTAAGGATATAGTTATTTAGCTATTAGGGAAGGGACGTAATTATATCTGATGATCTTTGCCAAAAGATCCTTACCTGGAGAAGTGGTAGATGTTGCTCTATCACTTTTCTTAAGATATAAAAAAGATTATAATGCGTAAACATAAAAAGACTTCTTCCAAGTAATTCTCTCTCGTAAAGAAGTCTTTTTATGTTGTATAAATGGATGAAAGCATCAAAGAGTGTAAACTTTTCATTTTCTTGTTTGCAAATGGTATAATCTAGATATGGATTTGAAAAGTATTAAAGTGACACCAAAGAAACGTGAGATTTTGCAACTGATGCATATTGATTCTGTGGAAGACTTATTGGTGCATTATCCGTTTCGTTATGAAGATCAAAATGTAAAACCTTTTGCGGATTGGTTACTTGAAGAAAAGGTCTTTTTTTCGTGTACGATTATCAATCAGGCAAAAGTTCAATACTTTGGTGGAAAACGAAGTGTGACACGTTTTAAAGCGATGTACGATGAAGAAGAATTGAGTCTAACATTATTTAATCGTCCATGGATTTCAGCGTTTCGCATCGGACATACGATTACGGTTTCAGGTAA
This sequence comes from Breznakia sp. PFB1-19, assembly GCF_029893935.1. Taxonomy (NCBI): domain Bacteria; kingdom Bacillati; phylum Bacillota; class Erysipelotrichia; order Erysipelotrichales; family Erysipelotrichaceae; genus Breznakia; species Breznakia sp. PFB1-19. The sequence goes on along the minus strand of NZ_JARXXJ010000009.1, from coordinate 19,228 downwards.
ATATCAAGGGAATGGTAAAGTACTAGTCATGTCATATAATACGCAACCGATTGAAGAACAACTAGGGATTATTCCTGTCTATAATACAAAAGATGGACTTTCGCAAAAGGATTTACGCAAGTATCTAGCAAATGCATTAGATAGTTGCATGATTGAAGAGTTTATTCCTGATACTTTAAAAGAAACCTATAAGTTAGTATCACGCAAGCAAGCACTACATGATATTCATTTTCCAAAAAACTATGAGTCAGTGAAGCAAGCGATTCGGTATTTGAAATATGAAGAATTTTTAAAATTCCAATTAACGATTCAATATTACAAAATGGTAAATGTTGAAAAAAGTAAGGTAGCCAAAGTGTTTGCGATAGACAAAGTTGAGCAATTAATCCAAGGATTACCTTATATGCTTACCGATGATCAAAGACAAGCGATATCAGAAACTTTAGCTGATTTACAATCTACACATATAATGTATCGCTTAGTTCAAGGGGATGTCGGAAGTGGAAAAACAATTGTAGCGACTATTGCAATGTATGCAAACACGCTAACTGGTATGCAATCTGCTCTACTTGCACCAACAGAGATACTTGCTAAACAACACTATGCCAATGTGGAGCGTGTATTAAAACCCTATGGTGTGCGGGTAGGCTTACTTTACTCTGCACTACCTGCAAAAGAAAAACATGAAATTATCGATGCGATTGCAGCAGGTGATATGGATGTGATTATAGGAACCCATGCATTATTTCAAGAAGCAATACAATATAAAAACCTTGGTTTAGTTATTGCAGATGAGCAACATCGTTTTGGTGTGGAACAACGAAGAAAACTGATTGAAAAAGGAAATGATGTTGATTTTCTTTTAATGAGTGCAACACCGATTCCTAGAACACTAGCAACTTCATTGTATGGAGATATGGATGTAAGTAGTATTGAACAAATGCCAGCAGGAAGAAAGCCATCGATTACAAAACTAATTAAAGAAAGCAGCATTCGTAGCATTATGGGTGAATTAAAAGATTTACTTGATGCAGGTAATCAATGCTATATCGTATGTCCTGCAATTGAAAAGAATAATGATTTAAAACTGAGAAATGTAGAAGAAATCTACCATAACTTACTTCCGGTATTAGGAAAGATGTATCATCTTGATTATTTACACGGAAAGATGAGTAGCGAACAAAAAGATGAAATCATGCAACAATTTAAGCGTAAAGAGATTGATATTCTGATTGCGACAAGTGTGATTGAAGTTGGTGTTGATGTACCAGATGCGAACATCATGATTATCTATGATGCAGAGCGTTTTGGCTTAAGTCAAATACACCAATTGCGTGGTCGTATTGGTAGAGCTGGTGGACAAGGATATTGTTACTTACTATCAAACAGTAAAGATCCAGATAGTATTCGCAGAATGGAAATACTATGCGAAAGTAATGATGGATTTGAAATCGCAAAGCAGGATTTAATGATACGTGGTCCTGGTGATTTATTAGGTAGCAGACAAAGTGGAATTCCTGGTTTTATCCTTGGTGATGTCATCATGGATGAAAATATATTAGAAGTCGCAAAAAAGGATGCTTTGGTGTTATTACAACACTTGGATAACTATCCAAACATCGCAAGGTATGTTAAGGAAAAAGAATACACAAGTACTATGGATTAAGGTATACTTGAGAAGAGGTGAAATCAATGAATGCAATTTTTAAATGGCTTGATGCACATAATATTCCATATACGAATAAGGATATTATTTTACAAGCATGTGTACACACATCCTATTTAAATGAACATGCAGAATTACCAGGAGATAATGAACGCTTGGAATTCATGGGGGATGCAGTATTACAATTATGGACAACGGATTTATTGTTTCATCATGAACCAATGTTGAATGAAGGACAAATGACAACGCTTCGTTCACAGTTGGTTCGTGAGGAAGCACTAGCAGAATATACAAAAGAACTTGGTTGGGATAAGTTTTTATTGCTAGGAGTTGGGGAAGAAAAATCAGGAGGAAGAGAGCGAAACTCATTACTTTGTGATTTGTTTGAAGCAATTCTTGGTGCTATCTATATTGATTGTGGATATTCATATGTTGCTCAAATTCTCCAAGAGGTAATCCCAAAATATGTAGATGCACCAAAAGCAGATGAAGTTGTTGACTACAAAACAAAACTACAAGAGTGTATTCAAGCAGATACGCGACAAACTGTAACGTATCATTTACTACGCTCAACCGGACCAAGCAACAATCCGCATTTTGAAATGGAAGTTCGAATGGATACAATTGTGCTTGGAAAAGGAAGTGGATCAAGCAAGAAAAAAGCAGAACAAGCTGCTGCTAAAGATGCATTTTTAAAGGTTGCACGGTAGATGAAAGTATTACTCGCTTTACAACTGTGTCTATCGTTTCTAGGTATACAGAAGCATAATGAGCAAATCGAACTAAAGGCAGTGTATGCGGTTGTATATAATGTTGAAGATCAACATGTGCTGTATGATAAAAATGGGGATGCTTTGATGTATCCTGCAAGTATGACCAAAATGATGAGTGCAATTGTTGCTTTTGAGAAAATTGAAAACGTAGAAGATACTGTTACGATGAGTGAAGAAGCATGGGCGGGTTTAGTTGAAGCAAATGCAAGTGTAGCTAACTTTCCAATAGGTGCAACTGTATCGTATCAAGACTTATTAGCAGGCTTGCTATTGCCAAGTGGTGCAGATGCAGCAAATCAACTTGCAATTAGTTTGTTTGGTAGTCAAGAATCTATGGTTGAAGCAATGAATGAAAAGGCAAAGCAACTGGATTTAGTAAGTACACACTTTGATAATGTAACTGGATTGCATGAAGATACACATGTAAGTACTGCACATGAAATGGCGCAAATCGCTGCATATGCGATTTCGATTCCTGAGATTAAGGAAATCATGTCTCTTGATGTCTATGATGTAAAATCATTACATATTAGACTGCATAGTACGATTTCAGGACTATATGAGGAACTCAATCAAAGCAGTGGATCCATTGAAGGTGGAAAAACTGGATACACACCAGAAGCAGGTGTTTGTTTAGCCAGTTTTCAAGAAACTGAAGATGGATTGATGGTATCTGTTATTGCCAAAGTGGATGAAGATAATCGTGCAGATGTCATTACGATGACGGAGGAATTATTTAATTATATTGATGAAAACTTTCAACGAATCACATTTGTCGAAAAAGGTGATATTGTAAAAGAGGTAGGCGTACGTTTTAGCGACCGCAAAACGATTGAGCTAATGGCAAATGAAGAAGTATCACGTGTCTTGCCAAACGATTTGAATTACTCGATTATCATAGATACACAAGAATCATTTGATGCACCAATTACTCTTGGTGAAACTTTAGCACAAATAAAAATTGAAAGTGAAAGTTTAAGTGAGCCAATCTATGTAGAAGCAGTAGCTGCAAATGCAGCTACATATAGTGTATTTGCATACATCCTATATTATCTACAGCTGTATTGGTATCTTGCACTTATCGGTGTTGCAGCAATTGCTTTTGCTGGATATCACATCTATAAAAAATATAAACAATCGTAAAATAAAGAGGTGCACATCAAGATGCATTTCTTTTCATATTTTATGTGAGCGACCCTTTCAAAGGGTGGTGTATTTTGCTATAATGGAAGACAGAAATTGGTGGTAGGAATATGAATCAAGAAGTATATGAAATTGCACTGCAAATTGGTGTAAACGAAATGGATGTAGATGAATTTAAAGATGCGGTTTTTACTAAAAAACCGGTTTTTTATCGTGAGAAGAATACCTTAGCAATGGAAATTCAAACACAAGCACCGATTGGATTACAAACCTATGAACAGTTTGTAAATAAGATGATTGTGCACTTTAAATGTAAAGTGGATATGCAACTTTCATGTCATAAACAAACCATGAATGCAACTGCACTGAATCAATACATACGTTTTATTGCAAATAAACAAAAAGAACTTACTGTTTTTGCCAAGACATTTGCGAAAATCGAAGGTGAAAAAATTGTATTCTCATATGAAAGTGTAGAAGCGCAAAATGAGGCAAAAAGTAAAACCCAACAAATGGCACATGAGTTAGAACACTATGGAATCTGTTTGCCACTTGTAGTAGAAGATTTTACAGTGGATACAGAAGTAGAAGTTGTGAAGGTGGATTATGATCCTGAACAACGTCAAGTTGTCCAAGAAAGTGTAAAACCAATGAGTTATCAACCACGAATGAAAATGGAAAACTATCCATTAACACCGATTCGTGATTTGATGGATGGAATGGAAGAAGTGAAAATTCGTGGAGAAATCTTCTTAACGGAAATTAAAGAAATTCAAAATGGAAAACAAATTCGTTCATTATATTTAGTAGATAAAGATGCGTGTATCAAAGCACAACGTTTTGAGAAAACCGCAGATGTATTACCTGAAGATAATTTTAAAGAAGGAGATACAGTTGAAATCAGTGGAAAAGTTCAATATTCCACTTGGGATAAAGATGTTGTATTTAATGCAAATGGACGTGGACGTTCGATTGTTAAAGTGCCAAAAGTAAGAAAACAAGATCATGCAAGCAGAAAGCGTGTAGAACTTCATGCGCATTCAAAATTAAGTGAAATGGATGGAGTAAGTGCAATTGCTGATTATATTAAGCAAGCAAATGCATGGGGGCATGATGCATTTGCAATTACAGACCATAATGTTGTTCAAGGCTATCCAACGGCACAACGTTTGGTGAATGGTATCAATAGTGATCGTGAAAAGAAATTTAAAATGATCTATGGAATTGAAATGAGTATGATTGATGATGAGTTAAATATCGTTTACAATCCTACAGATGTTGATATTCATAATGCTCGCTATTGTGTATTTGACCTTGAGACGACAGGTCTATCAAGTAAGTATGATCACATTATCGAATTTGGGGCACAAATTATTGAAAACAACATGCCAAAAGAAACCATGCAAATGTTTATTAAGCCACCGGTTCCAATTTCAGCAAAGATTACTGATTTAACAAATATTAGTAATCAAGAAGTAGAAAATGCAAAAAGCATTGAAGAAGCAATGGATGATATTCTAGACTTTATTGGTGATAGTATACTTGTTGCACACAATGCAGGATTTGACTATGGCTTTATGAATGAAGCACTTGTTCGCATGGGAAAAGAAAAACTGACAAACCCAGTGATTGATACACTAGATTTAGCAAAAGCGCTATTAACAGAATCCAAGCGTTTTGCCTTAGGGAATGTTGCTCGTCACTATAAAATTACCTACGATGCAGATGTTGCCCATAGAGCAGATTATGATGCGCAAGTACTAGCAGAAGTATTCTTACGTATGCTTCAACAAATGAAGCCACAGAAAACACTCATGGATGTATTAAAGCTAAACAAAGTGAAAGAGATTGGTAGTATTCGTGATAAGCATATTGTTGTGCTTGCCAAAAACCAACAAGGGATACAAGATATCTACGAATTGGTAAGTAGTTCTCATACGGAATACTTAGCTGCCGTTAGTAAAAGTAATAATAAACCAATTTGTCAGCCTAGAATTCCACGTAAAGAAATCGAAAAGAAAAAACAAGCAGGAAATCTATATATTGGAAGTGCGTGTCAAAACGGAGAAGTTTTTGATGCAGCGATGACAAAAAGTGATGAAATTGTTAAGGAATTAATGAAATTCTATGACTATATTGAAGTGCAACCACCTGCAAACTATATGAACTTAGTGAATCGTGGTGCGCTTAATTCCATCAAAGAAGTAGAGATGATCGTAAGTAATATCATTGAACTTGCAAGAGATATGGACAAAATGGTAGTCGCTACTGGTGATGCTCACTATGTAGAAGAAGAAAAGAAAGAAGTGCGCGATATCTTTATCAATGCGCAAGGAATTGGTGGAGTACGACACCCCCTATATATTTATAAAAAGGAAATTCGTCGTTCTACTTCAGCACCAGATCAACATTTTCGAACGACACAAGAAATGTTAGATTGCTTTAAGTTTATTGGTGAACAATTGGCATATGAAATCGTTGTTGAAAATACAAATGCGATAGCTGATAGTATCGAGTATACATATCCAGTAAAAAAAGATTTATATCCACCATCAATTGAAAACTGTGATCAAATCTTACGAGATATTTGCTACGATACAGCGCATGATATATATGGTCCAGATTTACCTCAAATTGTAAAAGATCGTTTAGAAAAAGAATTAAACAGTATTATTGGAAATGGATTTGAGGTTGTTTACTATGTAAGTCACTTGCTAGTAAAACATTCCCTTGATGATGGATATCTTGTAGGTAGTCGAGGTTCGGTTGGTAGTAGTTTTGTTGCGACAATGGCAAACATTACTGAGGTAAACCCATTGGCTCCACATTATATATGTCCAAAATGTAAATATAGTGAGTTTATGGATGATCCATCGATCAACTCAGGATTTGACTTACCAGATAAAGAATGTCCACACTGTAAAACCCATATGCGTGGAGATGGACAAAACATTCCATTTGAAACCTTCTTAGGATTTGAAGGGGATAAGGTTCCAGATATTGATTTGAACTTCTCAGGTGAATATCAAGGAAAAGCACATAAGTTCTTACAAGAATACTTTGGGGATGCACATGCATATCGTGCTGGGACCATTGCCACAGTTGCTAGTAAAACTGCCTTTGGGTATGTAAAAGGATATCTAGAGGAAATGGGAAAAGAAGGTACGATGAACAATGCTCGTATAACCTATTTAGCAGAGCAATGTGATGGAGTACGACGAAGTACAGGACAGCATCCGGGTGGGATTATTGTTTTCCCACAAGATATGAGTGTTAATGAATTTACACCAGTACAATTCCCAAGTAATAACCCATATGAAGATATGAAAACGACACACCTTGATTATCATGATATTGAAGCTAACGTGCTGAAATTTGATATTCTAGGTCACGTTGATCCAACTGCGATGAAAATCTTGGAAGAAAGTAGTGGGGTTGATGTTCGTAAAATTCCAATGAATGATCCAGATACGATGGCTATTTTCTCAAAACCAGATACGTTGATGATTGATACAACACAAAACACGGAGAAAACAGGAGCTGCTGGAATTCCTGAGTTTGGAACAAAATTCGTCCGTGGAATCCTTGAAGAAACAAAACCAAAGACCTTTAGTGAGTTAGTTACGATTTCAGGGCTGAGTCATGGTACGGATGTTTGGTTAAATAACGCAAAAAACCTTGTTGATGATGATAAAGCAAAATACCGTCAAGAGTTAGGATTAGATCATAAGCTAACACTACGCGATGTTATTGGTTGTCGTGATGATATTATGGTCGATTTGATGAAAAAAGGATTGCAACCAAAAACTGCATTTACCATCATGGAAAGTGTTCGTAAAGGACGTGGATTACGTGATGAATGGATTGAAGACATGCAAGCAAATCATGTAGAGGCATACTACATTGATTCATGTAAGAAAATTAAGTACATGTTCCCGAAAGCCCATGCGGTTGCATATGTAATGATGGCTGTTCGTATTGCGTGGTTTAAAGTACATAAGCCACTTCATTATTATGGAATGTTCTTCTCAATTCGTTGTGATGCATACGATATTGATGCAATGACCAAAGGTCTTGAAACAATCAAGGCACGTATGAGCGACATCGATCAACGCCGTAATAATCCAGAGACAAAAAATGAAGTAAGTGCAAAAGAACACAATGTGTATGATGCATTAGAACTTGCATTAGAAATGTACTTACGTGGATTCAAAATTCAAAAACTGGATATCAACCGTTCACCAGCAACACGATTTGTTGTTGATGAGACGCGTGATGATAGTTTGCTCCCTGCATTTACAAGTGTCGATGGTCTAGGTACCAACGTTGCAATTAGTATTGTAGAAGCAAGAAAAGAACATCCATTCATTTCAAAAGAAGATTTATTAAATCGTACGCAATTAAGTAAAACACTAGTTGATAAACTTGATCAACTAGGTGCACTTGAAGGATTGCAAGACGAAAATCAAATGTCATTATTCTAAAAAGAAAGATTTTGTATTTGTATATACGTGTATACGAAATATAAAATCTTTTTTCGTAAAATGATGTAGTTGAAAGTGATGTAAGTAAAGGGATATATACCCGAAAGATTATTAAATTATATAGATACACACGATAGAAGTAAGTAATGAGTAAAATTGTTACTTACTTTTTTTTGTTTGCATAAAACCATGGAAAATTAAAAGTTATATTACATAATATATTTTTTAATTTTTTTCACATTTTCATGTTTTGGACTATGATTTTTATTCCATATTCGCTATAATGGTGGTAGAAAGTAGCGAAAAGTGTAAGAAAATGGCGGAAAGTGGGTGATGATATGACAAATGTGTTAGCACAAGCCAATTTTATTGGTGAATATGCACACAATATAGATAAAAAAGGTCGTATTATCATTCCGGCACGTTTTCGTGATGAACTAAGCGGTAAAATCGTCGTTGCCAAAGGTTTGGATGGATGTTTAAACATCTATACACAACAGCAATGGGCAGTGCTGATGGAACAACTTGCTAGTTTACCAAACACAAAAAGAGAAGCACGTGTATATCGTCGTAATATTTTGGCGAAAGCAAGTGAATGTGAAATCGACAGTCAAGGAAGAATATTGATTCCTTCAGTTCTTGTGGCAGAAGCAAAAATTGAAAAGGAATGTGTGATCGCAGGAGTGGGAAATCTTATCGAAATCTGGAGCAAAGAACGTTGGGATGCATTCATGGATGAACACAGTGATGACTTTGAAGAAGTTGCTGAAGGCTTAACGGAGTTTCTACAGTGATGAAACATTACTCTGTACTTTTAGAAGAATCGATTGAATACCTTGATATTAAAGAAGATGGAATTTATATAGATGGAACGTTAGGACGTGCGGGACATAGTAGTGAAATACTAAAACGCATTCCAAATGGTCACTTGTATGCTTTTGATAAAGATGAAACAGCAATTGCTGAATCAACAAAGCGTTTATTAGAAATTGGTGATAACTTCACGATTATTCATAAAGGTTTTGAAGAATTAGAACAAGTGATTGAAGAATATAAGATTCCAGCAATTGATGGCTTATTGCTTGATATTGGAGTAAGTTCACCACAGTTTGATGATGGTGAAAGAGGATTTAGTTATCGCTACGATGCAAGATTGGATATGCGAATGGACCAAAGTCAAAGTCTAAGTGCATATGAAGTTGTGAATACTTATTCGTTTCATGATTTAATGCATATCTTTAGAGACTATGGTGAAGAAGCATTTGCCAAACAAATTGCAAGAAAGATCGAACAAGCACGAATGGACAAACCAATTGAAACAACATTTGAACTTGTTGATGTGATCAAAAGCGCATTACCTAGTAAAGTGCTTAATAAAAAAGGACACCCAGCGAAAAAGGTGTTCCAAGCATTACGTATTGAAGTAAACAATGAATTGCATGCCCTAGAACAAGTGTTAGAAACGGGAATTCAACACTTGAATAACCAAGGACGTGTGTGTGTTATCACATTCCACTCATTAGAAGATCGGATTGTGAAAAAAATATTTCAAAAATATGCAAAACCGGAAAAAACAGATAAGCGTATTCCGTTAATGCCTGATGAGGTAAAGCAAAAACCATATACGCTAATAACGAGGAAACCGATTGTCGCCAACGAGGAAGAGTTGGATGAGAATCATCGTTCGCATAGTGCGAAATTAAGAGTTCTTGGGAAGGGTAGGTTAAACCATGAAAATTGTAAAAAAGAATCGTAGAATTCGTATAGAAGGAATTGTATCACTTGTGTTCGTATTATCATTACTTATGTATTTTGCATCTGTAACACTTTTGCACTCATACAATGTAGTATTGTCATCACAAGAAACACAATTGGAACATGAAATCGGAAAAACGAAAAATGATGTGTTAAACTTGGAGTTAGAAGTTAAAAAACTTGCCAACCGTGATCGTATTATCGAAATTGCGGAAAAACACGAATTGCGTCAAAACGAAAGTCAAATTGTTTCAGTTGTGACTGGCGAAAACGAATAGATTAAAGGATATACATGAAAGCAAAAAGGAAGGTACTGAATTTTAAAAAGTCTGTAAAAACTACAGGTCGAATCGGGATAGTTATGGGCATTATCGTGTCACTTGTTGTCGCAAATGTCCTTTTTACTATGATTACAGGTGTGCATTTACGAAGTGGGGAAAATGTATTGGCTCACAAATCCGGAAGTGGGAGTTCTACTGAAACGATTGTGGCAAATCGTGGATACATTCGAGACTACAAAGGAGAAATCATTGCGCAAGATGTCGAAAGTTATGATGTTATTGCGTATGTGGATAAAAGCCGTATAAATGCAACAAAGAAACCAGTATATGTTGTTGATGCAGATGATACAGCTAGAAAACTAGCTGAAGTTATTTCTGCAGACCCAGAAACGCAAGAAAAAGCATATCAGGATATTCTCAACAAAATAACAGAAGCACAAGCAGCTGGACAGTATCAAACCAACTTAGGTAGTTATTCACGAAATCTAACCGCAGATCAAAAAAAGCGAATTGAGGAATTAGAACTTCCAGGTTTAGATTTTGAAAAGAGTGTTGCACGTGCATATCCAACAGGACACTTTGCAAGTCAACTTGTCGGATATACAAATTATGATGATGATCGCAACTTATATGGTGTAAGTGGGTTAGAAGCATATTTCAATAAAGAATTAACTGGTAAAAATGGGCAAGTAAGTTATCAAACCGATAGTGAAAATAACCGTTTACCAGATACACAAAAATATGTACGTCTAGCAGAAAATGGAAATGATGTATGGTTAACGATCGATTATGATACACAATTAGCAACAGAAAAAGCACTAGCTGATACAATGGAAAGTAATAAGGCAAAATATGCTTGGTGTATTGTAATGGATATCAAAACCGGACGTATTATTGCACAAGCAGGGTATCCAACATTTGATTTAAATACAAGAGAGAACATTACAAACAGTTTAAATGTTCCTAGTGAATTTCCTTTTGAGGTAGGTTCTGTAATGAAAACCTTTGTTTACGCTGCTGCGATGAATGAAGGAAAATATGTAGGTTCTGATACCTTTAAATCTGGAACTGCTATTATTGGACAAAATGAAAATGGACTTCCTGTACGTAATGATTCACTAACAGGTGCACAAGTAATTGGTACAGTAAGTGATGCTTTAGGAAAAGATAATGGGATTGTGACATTCGATCAAGGATTTATCTATTCACTAAATACTGGGATTGCTTCATTAATTACAAATTACATTAGTCCGACTACAATGATTGAGTACATGAAAAAATTTAAACTTTTTGAACCGTTGAATATTTATGGGTTAAATGAAGTGGATGGTACCCTAAATGAAAATCATCCATTCGATATTATGTCACTTGGGTTTGGACAAGCAAGTACAGTGAATACATATCAATTATTACGTGCGACAAGTGCAATCGTAGGAGATGGTACAATTGTGGAACCATACATTGTGGAAAAAATTACCGATTCTACGACAGGAGAAGCAACATATCAAGCGGAAACGAAAAAAGGTGAGCGTGTAATTTCTGAAGCAACAGCAAAACAAATGCAACATTTGATGCAACAAGTTGTTGAAGATGAACGTGGGACAGCTTCACAATATAAAATGAGTGATGTAAAAATCATCGCCAAAACAGGTACAGGGCAAATGTATGATCCAGAAATTAAAGGATATTCACCTTCGTACTATACATCCGGAGTTATTGCTGCTGCACCAGCAGATGATCCACAAATTCTCATTTACTATGGATTCCAAAGTGAGAACTTCCGTTTCTATAGTACAGATTTCTTTAAAGATATTGTGCGTGAATCACTACAATCTTTAAACAAATATACAGAATCAAGTAATCAAACTACAGAGAATAATGTACAAGTTACAGATAACTATGTAGAATATACTATGCCAAGCTTAGTAAATCATTCACTAGACTATGTGAATCGTAAACTAGATGGATTTAAAATTAAGAAGCAAGTCATCGGTGATGGTACGACAGTTATTGAGCAATTCCCACTTGAAGGGGAGAAAGTCTCAAATGCACAAAATACCTTCCTATTAACTGATGGTGCAAACATTACGATGCCAGATATGAATGGCTGGTCACGGCGTGATGTAAGTGTATTTGCCAATATGACAGGACTTAATGCCACATTTACAAATTCTGGAAATGTGAGTGGACAGTCCATTGCACCAGGGAGCGCAATTGTCAAAGGAGCAAATTTAGAAGTTGAATTAAAATAAAGGAGTTTACATGGAAGCAATCTTATATTTTGGGGTAAGTTTGATCGCGGTATTGTTGATTATGCCTGTACTTATTCCGGTACTACATAAAATCAAATTCTCACAATCAGAACGTGAAGAGGGACTTGAGTCGCATAAGATAAAAACTGGCACACCAACGATGGGTGGACTCATTTTTATCGTAGTTCCTGTCATCCTTGCAATTGCAATAAATCCTTCGATCTTACAAGATGTAAAAATGATTACCATTCTTGTTGCATATGTGGGATATGGACTTATTGGATTTATTGATGATTTTATTATTGTTGTTCAAAAAAACAATAATGGATTGCCTCCAAGAATTAAATTTTTATTACAAGCTGCATTAGCTATTTGTTTATATTTAATCTACAAAAGTTATGGAGATAATACACTTTGGATTCCAATTTTACATATGGATATCAATATTGGATTTTTCTTCTTCTTGTTGGTGTTTTTAATGTTTACTGCAGAAAGCAATGCTGTAAACTTAACCGATGGACTTGATGGATTATGTGCTGGAACGGTATTAATTGCACTGATTCCATTTGCAGCATTTGCATATCAAGATAATCAAATGAACTTATTCTACTTTATCTTAGCAGTTGCTGGTTCCTTAATTGGTTATTTACGTTTTAATATTCATCCTGCTAAAATCTTTATGGGTGATACAGGTTCACTAGCACTTGGTGGATTACTAGCAGCAATTGCACTTGTATTACGTAAAGAAATATTACTTGTAATTATTGGTGGATTATTCTTAATGGAAACACTGTCAGTAACTATTCAAGTTCTATCATTTAAAACTAGAGGAAAACGAGTATTTCGAATGGCACCATTACATCACCACTTTGAAATGGGTGGGATGAAAGAAACGAAGGTTGTTTGGATGTTCTATGGAATCTCTGTAGTATTAGCTATATTAGGATATGTGATTGGAGTGATATAGATGAATAAGGTACTTGTGATTGGTGCTGCCCGTAGTGGAATTGCAGTAAGTAAATTACTGAAACAACATCAATATGAAGTCATTTTGACTGATCAAAATCAAATCAAAGAAAAAGTTGAACTGGAAGCACTTGGCATTCAAGTATTTGATCAAGGGCATCCAGAATCTCTAAAAGAAATGGATTATGATTTCATTGTGAAAAATCCGGGAATTCCATATCATGGGGATTTTGTGTCTTATTTTGTGAAGCAAAATATTCCAATCTATACAGAAATTGAAATTGGATATCGTTTTGCGAAGCATTTTACGTATGGAGCAATCACAGGAACCAATGGGAAAACAACAACGGTTACGATGTTATATGAAATATTAAAAGCACATAGTACAAGTTTTGTTGCTGGAAATATTGGAATACCACTTAGTGAAGTAGTATTACAACATGAAAATGTAACTGCAAATATTGCGCTAGAGTTAAGTAATTTTCAATTACTCGGTGTGGATACATTTAAAGCAAAAGTGAGCTGCGTAACCAATTTAAGTCCAGATCACTTAGATTATATGGATGGGGTTGCATCTTATTATCAATCAAAAATGAAGATCTATGAACATGCAGATCCTGATGCGTATTTTCTAAGAAATCTAGATGATACACAAGTTGTAGCATATGCAAAAAACATACCTTGTCGTGTTCTAGATTATTCCTTAGATAAAGAAGCTGACATTTATTTGCAAGCAAATCAAGTGTATTACCACGATGTAAAACTTTTTGATACAAATTCATTGCAAGTTGTTGGTAAACATAATATCAGTAATGCAATGGTTGCAAGTGCAATGGCATATTTGATGGGTGTAGATACTACTACGATTCAAAATGTACTTGCAAGTTTCAAAGGTGTAGAACACCGATTGGAGTATGTAACAAGCATCAATGATATTCGCTTCTTCAATGATTCAAAGGCAACCAATCCTGAAGCAGTTGTTCCTGCATTGGAAGCATTTGATAAAAACATTATCCTTCTAGCAGGAGGATATGATAAAAAGTTATCATTTGATATTTTGAAAGCCTATGATGATCGAGTAAAAATGTGTTTTAGTTTTGGTGAAACCAAACATGCATTTAAAGATATTTTTACAAATACACATGAATGTGAGACAATGCAACAAGCAGTGCATGAAGCATATGCAATTGCAAAACCAGGAGATGTGATCTTACTTTCTCCTGCATGTGCAAGCTATGATCAATTCACGTCATATGAACAACGTGGAGAACTATTCAAAGAATGTGTACATGAGTTGTTAGGAGAAAGAAAATGAATATACTAATTGAAATTATTAAGGCAATAATTCTTGGAATTATTCAAGGTATTACAGAGTGGTTGCCAATCAGTAGTACAGGGCACTTGATCTTGTTTGAACAAATTATGCCATTTGGTGATGCTAAGTTCTTTGAACTATTCAAAGTCATCATTCAATTTGGTTCGATTTTAGCGGTTTGTATTTTATACTTTAATCGCTTGAACCCACTTACAAAAAGAAAAAATGAAGTTCAAAAAAAGGCGACTTGGGACTTATGGCTAAAAATCATTATTGGTTGTATTCCTGGGGGAATTGCTGGAGTCTTCTTAGATGATATTATTGAAGATATCTTAAGTGGAGTTGTTGTTATTGCAATTGCCTTAATCTTCTATGGAATTATCTTTATCATTATTGAAAATCGCAAACGCTTGCCAAAATATACAAAGCTTGAAGAACTTGACTATAAAACGGCATTTGGAATTGGATGTTTCCAAATGCTTGCCTTAGTTCCAGGAACGAGTCGTTCCGGATCTACAATTATTGGTGCTACGATTTTAGGTTGTTCACGTTCGGTAGCTAGTGAGTTCTCATTCTTTCTAGCGGTACCAATGATGGCTGGGGCAAGTTTATTAAAGTTAATCAAAATTGGATTAAACTTTAGTGGATTACAAATTGCCATGTTACTTATTGGAACCCTTGTGTCATTTATCGTAAGTATCTTTGCGATTCGTTTCTTACTAAACTACATTCGCAAACATGATTTCAAAATTTTTGGATACTACCGTATCGTTCTTGGAATCATCATTTTATTATTAATGTTTATATAAGCGAAAGTATTCTATCTAACCGTTTGAACCTGTATGTGGTTGTGTTCCATATATAGGTTTTCTTTATAAAAAAACGTGTGCTTCATTGTAGAAGCAACACGCTTTTAAAATAATTGGAATCCAAGTTTCTTTTTTACTTTACGCATTTTCTTGAAAGCGATATTTCCAGCATTTTTTGCACCTTGTTCAAGTACGCTTTCAATTTCACCGCTTTGTAGGATCGCGCGATACTTTTCTTGTAAGTTACTTAAGAATGCTTCCACTGTATCTCCAACATATCCTTTAAAGTCACCGTATCCTTTTCCTTCAAATTTAGCGACCAGTTCATCAATTGATTCACCTGACAGTGAACTTTGAATTGTGAGTAAGTTTGATACTCCAGGTTGGTTTTCTAGATCATATTGTACAATACCGATTGAGTCTGTCACAGCTGACATAATTTTCTTACGTGCAACTTTTGGCTCATCTAATAAGTAGATACAAGCTTTCGGGTTTTCATCACTTTTCGACATTTTCTTTTCTGGGTTTTGAAGTGACATAACCTTTGCCCCGATTTTAGCAGTTACTGGTTCAGGAACAACGAATGTTTCTCCATACAAGTTATTGAAACGTTGTGCTAAATCACGTGTTAATTCCACGTGTTGTTTTTGGTCAACACCTACAGGTACAACATCTGCATCATACAATAATATATCTGCAGCCATAAGTGAGGGATACGTATAAAGCCCTGCACTGATATTTGTTTCTTTTTTTGCGGTTTTATCTTTGAATTGTGTCATACGGTTTAGTTCACCCATATATGTGTGACAGTTAAGAACCCATCCTAATTCTGCATGTTGTACAACATCGCTTTGTACAAACAAGTTTACTTTACTTGGATCAAGACCAAATGCTAAATATAAAGCAACTAAGTCTTTTGTGTTAGCTTTTAATTTCTTTGGATCTTGAGCAACAGTGATTGCATGCATATTAGCAATAAAGATAAACATTTCATATTCATCTTGCAATTGTACAAATTGACGAATTGCACCAATGTAGTTTCCTAAGGTTAATTGTCCAGAGGGTTGAATCCCACTCAAACATCTTTTCATAATCTTTCTTTTTCCTCCTGTTAAATAAAAAACGTCCCAACAATATGTTGGGACGTATAGTTTTATACGCGGTACCACCCGACTTATTCATTTTATATTTGTGTAAAAATGAATCGCTTCATGATAACGGAATGACCGGCTTTACGCTTAAGCTCCACAAACCCAATTCGATATCAAGTGATGTTTGCCTTGCAGCATCCGGCAAATCTCTACTTTCATACAGGATATCTACTATCTTTGTTTCTTCGCTACGTTGTATATTATACCACTGATTATTAGAAATAGTAAGGATACAATCAAGTAAATTTTGAACATGGGTGAATAGAGTGCACCACTAATTACAAGGAGTGCTCCAACGATGGCGAAGATTGGACATACTAGACCACGAAAGCGACCATGCAACTGCTTTTGTTTGTACTTGCCAATCACACTAATAAAGAGGATTAGGTAAATTACATACATCATAAAAATTGGAATGCTAGAGATATCAATTTGATGCAGTGCATGAATTTGCGTCGTAAGAAAATGTGCAAACATCCAAAATGCCGTTAGCAATACAGTCAGTAATGTAGAGCGTCCAGGAATATTTGTCTTTTGATTGATTTTAGCAAGTTCATGACTGAAAGGAAGTTCTTTACGAATCGCTAATGCATAAGGTACACGAATTGCAGCAAGAGTTAATCCATTAACTGTGCCTAATACAGATATGATAATCGCAAGAAGAACAAGTTTGCTTCCTTGTAATCCAAACAATCGCTCGCTAGCAACTTGCACATGCGAATCACCAAGTGCAAGGATTTGTTGCGGACCAAGTATACTTGACATACCAATAAAATAGATTAAATAAATAACCATAATAATCACCGGAGAAATCGCAAGAGCTAAGGATAGGTTACGTTTTGCGTTTTTGATTTCATGTGCAACTGCAGGAGCGACGGTCCACCCATCGTAGGAAAAAGCAACACTTACAATTGCACTACTTGAAGCGATAATTCCAGTTATGTGAAAACTTTCGTTTTGCATGGAATGAAAACTTCCGTAGCGAATACCAAGAAATCCAATAATAACTAGAGGTAGGATCTTGATAATTGTTGCTAGATTTTGAAAGTAGCTTGCCATTTTAGCGGACAAATAGTTAACGGTAAATGTACCGATAAAGTAAATGATGGTAATTATCCAAACATTAAGTTGTGCATCTTCAAATAGCATACATGTATAATTAGCAGCAACATATAAAATCACACCTAACAAAGCAGGATAATAAATTCCCATTTGATAAAATCCAGCAACAAATGCGAAACGTTTACCGAAGGCAAGTTCACAATAGGTGATAAGTCCGCCAGTTTTTTCACTTTTCTCTGAAAGCTTGGATAAGGTTAATCCACCAAAAATAATTCCAATTGCACCAAGAACTAGAGCAATTGCTCCATACAACACGCTTCCATTTGTATCCATGAGAATATCATCCGTCTTGAAAAAGATTCCAGAACCGATTACGATTCCAACAATCATACTAATTGCAGTAGGTAAACCAAATTGTTTTTTCATTGTCTTGCGTTCCATAAGTGTTCCTCTTTTATTCACGCAGTAGATTGTAACGGAAAACAAGAATCAAGTAAATAAGAAATATACTTTTTATAATTATCGTATGATTTTATTTTGTAACTATTGATATAGTGCGCAAAGAAAATCCCTTATATATATAAGAATAAAGAAACGAAAAAAAATCTTGAACTTCTGATTACTTCGCTCTATACTTTGAATACAGTTTGATATACTATACATATAGAGAACTTATAAGGAAAGGAAAAATATTATGATTATACTATATTCATCTCCAGGATGTGCTTCTTGTCGTAAAGCAAAACGTTGGTTACAAGAACGCAATCTTGATTTTGTTGAAAAGAATATCTTCGCAACAATTCTAAAAGCTGATGAAATCAAATATTTACTTAGTCGTAGTGATAATGGAACGGAAGACCTTATCAGTACACGCTCACGCCCATATCAAGAGCTTGTTAAAGATTTGGATGAAATGTCGATGGAGGAAACCATTCGGTTTGTCCAACAAAATCCATCTGTAATGAAACGCCCAATTATCATTAATGAAGATAACTTCTTAGTAGGTTATGATGATGATGAAATCACAGCGTTTGTCCCTAAAGAGTTGAGAAACATTGCGGACTGTGGATGTAATCCATCATGTCCGAACTATCCAATATGTGGATCGCTTCGTAAAGGTGATGAACAAGAATATGCAAGATAGAGGTACTTCGGTACCTTTTTTTCTTGAAAAAAGACGAATTTTTGATATAGAAAAATAAAAGTTTCAGAAAGTGAAAATAACTTGTTGACACTATGAAATCAAAATGGTATTATTTCAAAGTTGCTTCTGCAAAACACATAAAAAATCAATTGAAAATTCAGTAAAAAAGTTTCTGAAAGAAGTTGAAAAAATGTTGTTGACACAGGGTGATGTAAATGATAATATCTATGAGGCTCAAGCGAGAAACAATGCGAAATAATCGCTCAGAAAACTTTTTCAAAAAAGTTGAAAAAAGTGATTGATTTGCTAGCGTGAGAGTGGTATTATTAACAGGCACGGTTGAGATAACCGATGCGAAAAAGAAGTGATTAGATCTTTTAAAACTGAATAGGAAACGTCAATTTCGAAACAAAAATTCACGGAAAAC